>JASFIU010000005.1:0-36752 GCA_050122495.1 Desulfobacterales bacterium
TTTTGTCCCAATCAATTTCCGGTGGTTTCATAACGTCTGCCCTATTGTTCGCTTGTTAGTAATTTCAATCTGGCTTCAACATTTGGCCTAGAGGACCAAATTTTTTAGGTTTCAGGTTTCGGGTGTCAGGTGTCAGCAGGTCAATTTAGGAATTGAAGGTATTCCGTAATTCTAATTCCTAAATCCCTCAATTCCTGAATTCCTCAATTGTTGTATCCTGAAACCTGAACACTGACACCTGACACCTTGTATATTTGATTATGCCTTCCTTATCCTGACTGCACAGGTCTTCCAACCGGTCGAGTTCGGATCGGCCAGGTCGGTTAAATCGAAAAGATTCATGGCGTCATTGGCATCAACCGCCAGGGGGACAAATATCTGGCCCGGTGCGATTTGCTTGCTTTGATCAAATTTTCGTTTGATAGCGCCCCACCGGGATTCTATGCTTACCGTATCACCGTCTTTTAATTTGAGCTTGGCGGCATCCCCGGAATCAATGGCGATATTTCCGTCAATGTCAAGATCCTGAATGCGCTCAGAAGCGCTCGTACGGGTGCCGCTGCCCAGGTGGTAGCGTAGGGATCCCAATATAGCCGTAAAGGGGTACTCGCTATCACCCGTTTCATCTGTGGTTGAAACCACCGGTGCAAAGGATATCATCTCGCTGGCTCCATCCGCATGAAAGGCCGCCATCGGGCTGGACGCTTTTACCCAGCTTTGCTCCTGGCCGTTCATTTCAGCGTAGGCTGGAATCAGTCTGCGAATCTCTTCACGGATCTTGTCGACCGTGCCGTAACGCTCCGGGGCGCCCAACCGGGTGGACAGCAAATCCAGGATCTCCCAATCGGGTTTGGCTTCACCCGGTGGTGGCACCGCGGCTGAAAAGCTCTGGATCCTTCCCTCCAGATTTGTAAAGGATCCGCTTTTTTCACTGACAGCGGCTCCGGGTAAAGCCACATCGGCGAGCTCGACGATTTCATGATTGAGAATATCCTGCACCACGACAAACTCCAGCTTTTCCAACGCGGCCTTGACCCGTTCTGATTGGGGTAAAGAACGCAGCGGATTTTCGCCCATGATATACAGGGCTTTGAGTTGACCGCTTTCGGCCGCTTCGATCACGCGACTCAGATTGAGGCCTGGATCCGGCGAAATTTTGGTCTTCCAGTTCTTTTCCCAGGTTTTTCTGGCCGCATCCTCATCCAGGGGCATCCGCCCCGGAAGCAGATTTGGTATGGTGCCCATGTCCATGGCGCCGGCCTGGTTGTTTTCCCTGGTGAGGATATGAATGCCGCTTCCTTCAGTCCCCAGACTTCCGGTCATCAATGATAGATTAAGAACCGCATCGATGGTGTGAATGCCGTATTGCTGCTGCAAAACACCATGACCGATGACAAAGGCGATCCGCTTTCCTTCTAAAAGCTCAGCGGCGGCTTTCAGGCGTTGTGTTTCCAGGCCGGTGATCCGGCTGACTTTATCCAGATCGAGGGAGGACAGGCCGTACGTGAAGATGCTGAAGGCCTCTGCATATCGATCGATAAATTCAGAGTCATAGGCATTATTGGCATGCAGCAGGGCTGCCAGTGCATTGAGCAGTTCCAGGTCGGTGCAGGGATTGATGCGAAGCCACAGGGATGCCAGACTGACCAGCTCTGTTTTGCGCGGGTCGACTACGATCAGAGGGGTGCCCTGTTTCGCCGCGCGTTTGATATAATAGCTGACGACCGGTAGGGAATGATTGGGATCCGCTCCCAGGATCAGTATGACCTCTGCTTTTTCAAGGTCCTCGAGCGGATTTACACGACAGCCACCGCCGGTTTTTTGATCCAGAGCTGTCGACAGAAACTGCCCGGAGATATATCCGCCGTTATCGATATTATTGGTGCCGATGAATACGCGGGCGATCTTTTGGAAAAGATAATTTTCCTCATTGCTGCATTTTGATGAACCCATAAAGGCGATGCTCTGGGAACCGTTTTCGGCTTTAATTTTCGTCAACCGCGCGGAGACCTCATCGAGGGCCTCTTCCCAGGAAACCGGGGCCATCCGGATGTTTTCATCTTCGTCCTTTTTGGGCATCAATGGTGCGATCAGGCGGTGGGTTGAATTTAAATAATCATGGGCGAAATGGCCGCGCACACACAGGGTTGCTTTAT
This sequence comes from Desulfobacterales bacterium, assembly GCA_050122495.1. Taxonomy (GTDB): domain Bacteria; phylum Desulfobacterota; class Desulfobacteria; order Desulfobacterales; family JAHEIW01; genus JAHEIW01. Next base: position 2,157 of record JASFIU010000005.1, read on the forward strand.
TGACAGTCTCCGGCAGATGTCCAGGGTTGACGTCGATAATTTTGCCGGCCGATTGACCCATTGCCAGCTTGCAACCGACGCCGCAAAAGCCGCAGATCGAAAATGATTCTTTCTCCGGGCTGCCGACATAGCGAGTGCTTTTCGCCGAGAGCGCACCGGTGGGGCACATGGAAACGCAGGTGCCACAAAATGTGCAGCTTGATTGCTCTAGCCCCTGTTCATGAACGGTTGCCGGGCGGGAAGGAAAGCCTCTCAGATTGTAATCGATGGCACCCACCCCAACGAGCTCGTGGTCCGCCCGAATGCATTTTCCGCACAGGATGCATTTGCTCAGATCCCGGATAATAAACGGGTTGGCCTGCTCCAGGGGTTTGTAATTGGGCATTGAATAAAGATCCGTTTCGCCGATACCCATTTGAGCGGCGGTCCAGCGCAGTTGGCAGCGATTGCCCTTGCTGCAGACGATACATGACTCCGGATGTTCGGCGATCATCAGACGCACAATGTTGCGACGATGGTTCAGGATACGCGGGGTTTGGGTTAGAATAGTCATCTCCGGGGCAACCGGCGTAACACAGGAGGCCATCAGGCGTCCTGTTTTTTCATCTTCGACCAGGCACAGCCTGCAGGCGCCATGTGGTTTCAGGTCAGGATGGTAACAAAGGTGGGGGATTTTAATGCCATTTTGCGCAGCAGCTTCCAGTATCGAAGTCCCGGGTGGACAGCTGATCCTTTTGTCATCAATAGTTAAAACGATGTTCTCCAAGCGGCTGACTCCTTTTTTTAAGGGTTGGCCGGTGGGCCCGTTAACCCGTTACCCGTATGGATTGTTTAAGATTTGAAATGATAGACCAACGGGCTCAACGGGAAACCGGCAAACGGATTAACCTATTTTAATTTGGCTGCATCCAGATAGTATTTCAGCTTTTCTTCACCTCCGATGGTGATGATGTGAACCCCCTGGCAGAGATCCTTCAGGGCTTTGACGATGTCCGCAAATATTTCAGTGCTGGCTTTTTGTTTGTCCGGGGCCTGGGCCAATTTTTGGATGATCCAATCCGGCACCAATCCGGATTTCAAATGCCGGTTGAGAAAACTTCCCATACCGGCGGTCCGCAGAATCATTACCTCTGCAATGACCGGTACGCCGAATGTATCGACGCGCTTTATAAATTTTGCGAATTGGTCGACATCAAAAATCGGCGTCGTCAGAAAATACCCAGTGCCGAGTTTGGTCATTTCCTCCATTTCCTTCATTTCCAGATCAGGCACATTTTTACCCCAGGCGGATTCCACGCCCGAGCCCACCAGAAATTCGGCTTTGGACTTGAGGGCGTCACCCTCAACGGTCTGTCCCTCTCTTATATGCTGCAGAACGGATTGCAGTTTGCCGGAATCAACATGGAAAAACATCATTTCCTGTAGGCTGTCACCGGTGATGCGGTAATCCTCAGTGAACACCAGCAGATTTTCAATCCCGGCCTCATGGGCTTCGACCAGATCTTTTTGCAGCTGAAGGCGATTTTTATCCCGGGTTGTGGTCTGGTAAATAGGTTCGAATTGATTTTGATCCAAAAGCTGGCAGGTTTTTATGGTATCTCCGACGACGCCTTCGAATTCCACCTCGGACAATGAAACACCGTCAACACGCCCGCGCACTTTGGATAGACTCTGAACCAGATCTTCCGGTTCCTGATCGATGGGCGCCTGGATTTCCGAGGTCACAACAAATTGTTTTTTGTCTAAAGATTCCTTTAGTTTCATGGTGGCTCCTTGGCCGGCGACCTGATTGCCTGCGCGCGTCTAACGCAATTCGAGCAAACGGGCGACTTCCTCTTTTAGCTGGGGCAACGGAAATGGTTTTGAAAAACAGGCATCCGCGCCGTACTGTTTCATTTTCTTAAATTTATCATCATCCAGATAGGCCGATAGCACGATGATTTTTGTATTGGCCGTGTCGGGATTTTCCTTAATTTTTTTGCAAACTTCATAACCCTTTATGTCCGGCATCATGATGTCGAGTATCAGCAGATGGGGAACGAAGTGATTGACCTGCAACCCGGCTTCAAATCCATCAGATGCTGAAATCACCTCATAATCAAATTCGTCCTCTTCCAGCGCCTGGACGATGGTTTCAACAATGATGGGATCATCGTCGACCACCAGGATTTTCTTTTTCAAATCGCTTATTTCCTGATCCGGGATCGGAATGCCTTGCTTTTTCATAAACGATTCAAGGTCCGAGCGGTTGATACGACGGTGCCCGCCGACGGTTTTGTATGCTTTTATATGACCGGAGTCGATCCAATTGATAATCGTTTTGGCCGACACGTTACAGAGTTGACTGGCTTTGAAAACAGTCAATACGTCTTCCATCGAAACACTCCTTTCAAAAAGTATAGTTATTATAGTTATTTTATTAAATATAATTTTATATTTTTGTCAAGCATTTTTTTTAACTTTTTATAACTATTTGATAAAACATATAATAAATCCATTTTTCGGTTGAAAAACAGGATAAACCGTTTTTCGTTTATTATAGAATTTATAGAATTTAACCAGATTAAGAGCAAATTCGGCCAGATCGATCTAAAAAGCTGGGAATTCAGATGGTGGAGTGGGTTTAGTCCGCCTCCGGCGGAATGGGCCAGTCAGGAAAGGAAATAATTTGATTGATTGTTTCCAAATCCCGCCGCGGCGGGACTTGGCATCCGGTTACAACCGCAACGATTAAAGCAACAACGTGCTTTTGCCTTTTCGGCCATAAGCCGAAAATTCAAGCTACCCGCTTCGCAGGTGGTCGTTGACTCTATTTTTTTAGTACAGCGGGCAGGCTGTCCATAGCGAAACCGGTGGTGGATTTAGCCGGCAACGGCCAACAGACCAAGGCAATCAATCCGCCGCAGGCGGACCCACCCTGGAAGTGGAGGGTTTGATCATTCGGGATGAGCTTCTTCTATTTCAGACGATTTCTGGGAAATCGGGAAGGTAATGGTAAAAGTGGTTCCTGAACCCAGCTCACTTGTTACCTGAATATCACCGCCGTGGTCTTTGATAAAGCCGTAGCAAACCGATAATCCCAGACCCACGCCTTTGACACTGTCTTTGGTGGTAAAAAAACTGTCAAAAATCTTTTTAGTGTCCTCTTCCTTGATACCGATGCCGGTGTCGGCTATTTCAATTCTGACATATTCATCGTCGGCAGCAGTTGTCACACTCAACGTGCCGCCCTCGGGCATGGCGTCCCGGGCGTTGGCGACCAGGTTTAGAAAAACCTGCCGTAATTGATCTTTTGAGGCGTTGATTTCCGGAATCCCCTCTGCAAAAGATGTTTTAATTTTTATATTGTTTTCCTGTAACTGTTTTTCGTGCAGAAGCAGGATTTCATCTGTTGCCATATTGAGGTCGACGGCCTGTCTTTCTTGCTGGTCGGGTTTGGAAAATGAAAGCATTTTTCGCAACATATCACTAAGTCTGACCGTTTCAGACAGCGCCATTTCCAGAACCTTGCGGCGCTTGCTCTCGGGGGAAATCTCGGTCTTGAGCAGTTCAAGCGTGTTCATGATTCCGTATAGTGGATTGTTTAACTCGTGGGCGATCTGGGAGGTCAAACGCCCCATAGCTGCCAGCTTCTCGGACTGCAGCAATTGCTCCTGGGTTCGCCTGAGCGCCCGTTCCATTTCCAATCGTTCCTTTAGATCAACAAAAGAGCCCACTGTAGCAATTTCTTTGCCGTCGGCGCCATAAATCATGGCTGCCGAAAGGTTGCCTTCAACCACCGTGCCGTCGTGTCTCACATACACCATCGGATACGCATTAAGCCGGCCCACCCCGCCATGCTCCGGGCTGCGCACCATTTGCATAACCTTGCGGGCTGTCCCATCGGGATAAATCCTATCGATGTTCATTTTTCCGATGACACTGTTGGCGGTGTATCCGAGGGTTTCTTCAGCGGCACGATTCCAGATCAGAATATTGCCATTTATATCGGCGGCCATGATCGCATTGGGCGAGCTTTGAATGATTTTATTAATAAAATCATGGGCTTCCTTTAGCTGACGCTCCATCAGCTTTCTGCGGGATATATCGATATTGAGTCCTTCATAACCAATCACATTTCCCTCTTGATCATAACGAACATGCCCGGTAAGCAACACGGGTACCGTGCTGCCGTCTTTGCGTTTGAATTCGACTTCGTAATCAATTACACGGCCATGGCGTTCAATCAATTTTTTGAATTTTTGGCGATCCTGCGGCCCGACATACAGGTCGTTGGCGATATCGATGTTGAGAAATTCCTCTTTACTATCATAGCCCAGCATATCCAATAGCGCGCGGTTGGCGTTTAAAAATTTTCCTTCCTTGCTGCTGATGAACACCCCGCAGGCCACATGTTCAAACAAATTGGTAAACTCCTCCTCCGAAGCCCTGAGCCTTTCTTCGCGCTTTTTGCTCTCGGTCACATCACGATAAATACTCAGATGCGATGTGGTACCGTCCTCATTTTCAATCGGTATTTCTGTCAGGTAATATGTCTTGTCAACCAGCGGAATAAATACCTCACGGCTGATTCTTTTACCTTCAAATACTTCATCTGATCGACACCAGGGACATTTTTCACCCTTTTTATTTACCAATTCGTGGCATTTTTTACCGATGCCAGCGCCAAATTCGGCAATCATGGCTTTGTTCATATATTCAACCACCAGATCCTGATTCGTGATATAAATGCCGTCATCAAGAGCGTCCAAAATCGCGGTCGATATTTTTATGTTTTTATCCATGGGTGTTAACCTCTCTTTGATGTTACATCGCGGAACTTTGAATATCAATCAGGTATATATAACTTTTAGGAAGCGCTGGCAACCACCTCGGGTCTGGAAGGGGTCTCTAAAACCCGACAGCCTTTAAAAGCTTTTGACGGCGAATCCGAGATTTAGAATAGTTGACGCCATTTGATTAATCGCTATTTTGTGTTATGAATTTACCGGAAAGGTTCAGGCCAGATATTTAGAATGATGAAATGAGGAGGTATAGCGATGGACAAAAGAGTTTCCGATATTCTTGAGATTGCCATAAAAAGGGAGGAAGAGGCATATGACTTTTATATGGACATCCATGCCAATGTCGCTGATCCGAGCGTTAAAGAGACTTTGGAATTTATCGCCGGGGAAGAAAAAAAGCATAAAGCCTTTCTGGTAAGTTATCGCGACGGGAATTTCGGGGCGAGCGGCCTGAGAATGAGCGACGTTGTTGAATATAAAATTGCAGAGTATCTGGAAGAACCAGAGGTAGCTGCGGATATGAAACCGGAGGATGTGTACCTGGTGGCCTCCCACCGGGAACAGAGATCTCATCTGTTCTATACGGAGCTGGCGCACCTGCACGCCGATGGTGAGCCGCAAGAAATGTTGCTGAAAATGGCCAATGAAGAGCTGAAGCATAAAGAAAAAATGGAATACCTTTACGCCAATACGGCCTTTCCACAGACATCCGGAGGTTAAACCCAGGTTTCAGATGTCGGGCCTTCGCTGCGACGAAGCGGCTTCGGCCGCGCAGGCGGGTGTCAGGTGTCAGCAAACGGATGACAAAATGCGGAATCTGATGATTCTAAATGTCTGCGAGTTCGTAATCCTGACACCTGACACCTGAACACTGAAACCATGAGGCGCTTAAGGCGCCTCAATGGGGACGGTGGTGACCGGAACCGGGGAGTTTTTAACCACTTTTTCAGTTACACTGCCAAAGCGATAATGTCCTTTCTGTCCGTGGCTGGCCATGACGACCATATCCACCTTTTCACCGTCGATCAGCTTTAAGATCTCCTGGGCTGGATCGCCGACGGCGATATGTTTGATATACAGCGGGCAGCCGTCCAGATATTTTTCACATATCTGATCCAGTCTTTTGTTGGCTGATTTATCCGCCCATTCCATTAATTTGTCCACATGTGATCGATCAAAATCACCATACCAGGATTCATGGTGGGCAATATCCTCGATTACATAAAGGACATGGATTTCGGCCTGATATTTTTGAGTCAGCGAAGTCACATACGGCAATGCTTTCTCCGCACTGTTTGAAAAGTCAGTCGGCCAGAGTATTTTCTTCACTTCCATATGAATTCCTCCTTTTTAAATCACCTATTATCATTATATCTGACTTTTTTGCTTTAATGGATTAGAGAATGTCAATTATTTTTTTAGATGTATATTCACCCGTATCGGCCAATGCATCTGTTGGCAAAAATGTTGCGGAATTGTTGGAGAAAAGACAGGCCGCCGAGGCCGGAAATTCATCATCTGCCCGGTAAAATATATAGTTTAAAGCGATTTTAGGCAACGGGTAGAGGACGATTGAAAAATCACCTCCATCTTCACGCGCTCCCTGGGAACCCCTGAATTGCTGTGCCACACGAGCCGCCTGGTGTTCAATTTTGTCGATGTGATCGACGAGAATCCGTTCTGCATGCGAAGCAAAGGCGCCGACATAGGGCATACTGTCGGGCAGCTCCCGAAATGCTTTAAACGGCGTTAATTGGCAGGAAACGGTATCGGCCTGTAGCGCATACAGTGAGATGATGACCCCCAGAGGGCCGGTTTCAGGCTTATCTCTGAGTATAACGCCACCCGGCTCAATGCGGCAGGATTCACCAAAGGCACTAAATGTAAAACCATTATCCGTCCGGCTGGCCGGCAACTTTTCAACGAGATCTTCGGAAGGTATGGTGTATAACCGGTGAAGGTTTTCTTTTATGATCTCAGCGTAGTTGCTCATCCGGCGAGCCGCTTTTCATATGGAGTTGCATTCATTTTCCGATATTGCAATCACCACAACCGCATACCGGACATGTGATCGGTTGGCTTTCTTCCGAATCTTTTTCAGGAGGCAGCACCCGATCGACATAGGCTTTAAATGCTTGCCCGCACTCGCGGCACAGGGCATCCACTTCTTCTGGTTTCATATTTTCGTTTTCCATGGATTCTCCTTTCGCAAAAAATCCCGCGGAGGCCGATTCCGCGGGACTTTAAATAAATGAGCGGTGGTATCTTATTTTTTATCTTCGTCTTTGACCTCTTCGAAATCGGCATCGACCACATCCTCATCTGCTGTACCGGAGCCGCCGGCGGCCTGCTCGGCGGATTCGGCTCCTGCACCTGCCTGCTGCTCGTTTTGAGAGGCTTGCTGATACATCGCTTCGGCCAGCTTATGGGAGGCCTGGGTAAGTTCTTCGCTAACCCGATTAATCTCATCCGCATCCTCTCCCTCCATGGCCTTGCGCAACGCGGCAATCGCTTCCTCGACTTTGGTTTTCGTGTCGCTATCAACCTTATCGCCGAGCTCCTTGATTGATTTTTCGCTAGAATAAATGAGTGCATCCGCGGAATTGCGGGCTTCGACCAGATCTTTCTTCTTTTTATCATCCTCGGCATGCATTTCGGCATCCTTAATCAACTGGTCGATCTCCTCCTGTGACAAACCGGAAGAAGCGGTTATCTGGATGGATTGCTCTTTGCCGGTGGCCTGGTCTTTTGCCGAGACGTTGACAATTCCGTTGGCATCAATGTCAAAAGTAACTTCAATCTGAGGCACACCCCTTGGTGCGGGCGGTATGCCGACCAGTTCGAATCGACCCAGGGTCTTATTGTTGGGTGCCATCTCGCGTTCACCCTGAAGCACATGAATCGATACCGCCGGTTGATTGTCCGCTGCCGTTGAAAATATCTGGCTTTTTTTGGTCGGGATGGTGGTGTTTTTCTCAATCAGACGGGTCATAACGCCGCCGAGGGTTTCGATGCCCAGAGACAATGGCGTTACGTCCAGCAGCAATACGTCTTTGACATCCCCTTTGAGCACGCCACCCTGAATGGCGGCACCAAGTGCGACGACTTCATCAGGGTTCACACCCTTGTGCGGGTCTTTTTCAAAAATTTTCTTAACGCGTTCCTGGACAGCCGGCATCCGGGTCATGCCGCCGACCAGTATCACCTCATTGATATCGCCGGCTTTCAGACCGGCGTCCTTCAAAGCCGTTTGGCAGGGCATTTCCAGCTTGTCCAGCAGATCGCTAACCAACGCTTCCAGTTTAGCCCGGGTCAGCTTAATATTCAGATGCTTGGGTCCACTGGCATCAGCGGTGATAAAGGGCAGGTTGACATCGGTTTCCATTGAGGTCGACAGTTCCATTTTGGCTTTTTCGGCCGCTTCTTTGAGCCGCTGCAGCGCCATTTTATCACTTCGAAGATCGATCCCCTGATCCTTCTTAAATTCATCTGCCAGGTAGTCAATCAGCCGTAAATCAAAATCTTCCCCGCCGAGATGGGTATCGCCATGGGTGGATTTAACTTCAAATACGCCCTCACCGATTTCAAGGATGGAGATATCAAAGGTACCGCCGCCTAAATCAAAAACGGCAATTTTTTCCTCGCCTTTTTTGTCCAGACCGTAGGCGAGTGAGGCTGCCGTGGGTTCATTGATAATTCGCAATACGTTGAGGCCTGCGATCTTGCCGGCATCCTTGGTTGCCTGGCGCTGGCTGTCATCAAAATAAGCCGGTACCGTGATGACCGCATCCGTCACCTTTTCCCCAAGATATTCCTCGGCTGAATTTTTGATATCGGCCAGCACAAATGAGGATATTTCCGCCGGGCTGTATTTTTTGCCTTTCAAATTGATGCGGATATCTCCATTAGAGGCTTCCTCGATCTTGTATGGCAAAATCTTGATGTCACTTTGGACTTCTTTTGATTTAAACTTGCGGCCGATCAGTCGTTTGACTCCAAAAACCGTATTTTCCGGATTTGTGATTGCTTGCCGTTTTGCGATCTGACCCACTAACCGTTCGTCACTTTCCGAAATGGCAACAATTGAGGGTGTCGTACGCCCGCCTTCCGGATTTGTGATCACCTTGGCGTCACCACCTTCCATAACCGCCAAACATGAGTTTGTGGTGCCGAGATCAATTCCAATAACCTTAGCCATTTTCGATTACCTCCTTAGTTCTCCAAATCTTTTATTTCGTATGAATTTATATGTTGGTTAATCTGTTTTCTCAGGTTTGTTTTTTTTGGGTTTTTTGGGCACAGCAACTACCACCATGGCCGGCCGCAGGAGCCTGTCATGGATCAGGTATCCTTTCTGAAATTCACTAACCACGGTTTTTTCAGGAAAATCATCGGTTTCTTCCCGCATGACAGCTTCATGGAATGCGGGGTCAAAAGTCTTGCCCCGGGCTTCTATGGGTGTGACATTGAATTTTTCAAGTACCCGCAGGATCTCGCTGAGGGTCAGGTTTAGACCTTCGATTAAACTTTTATCGGATTCTTTTTCGTCGTTTGAGGAATTGATGGCCAATTCTAAATTATCGACAACCGAGAGCATCTCTTTGAGCAAAGATTGATTGGCGTACTTTCTGAATTCCTCCATTTCACGTGTCGATCGTTTTTTGTAATTCTCAAAATCGGCTGTTACCCTCAACAGTCGGTCGTATGTCTCTTTGGCCTCTTCCGCTTTAGACTCGAGCCTGGCTTCCAGTTCCTTCACGGGGTCTTTAACTTCGGCGCCGCTGTCGTCTCCCGTTTCGTCCTTAAGCGTGTCATATTCATCGTTAGCAGGAACTGATTTTTCAGTATTTTCATTTTCTGCAGTTTCTTCAGACTCAACATTGATTTTAATTTTCTTTTTTTTCGACATACGCCGGTATCTTCTCCAGATTGTTTGAGGCCATGGATTATTAATGATTTGAAAAATAAGACTCTTTGAGGGGTTGTCAAGCAGGGAATAGCAAGGTTTTATCCTTAAAAATGCAAGGGTTTACCGCCGTTTTTCATGCCGTTCTCAATTTTGAGATCTGAATCCGGCCTGACGGGTTTTATAGAGGGTTTTTCTGATGAGAAAAGATGGTTGTGCACCCCCTGTCGAATCTTTTGCAGAGAGTGTAACCCATTGATATGACCGGAATCTATCCGCGACACAGACCGCATCACTTATCGCTGCTTCCTTCCGGACCTGACGAGGTTCGTGACCGTCTGTTGCGTGGCGTCCGATCAAAATGTGCTACGACATTCTGCGTTTAAGACCCTTCAGAGGGAATTCAGCCCCGCATAAGCGGATTTCGGGAATAGGGCACCGCTAGCTCCCCACCTAGCACAACCGGATCTAGCATACTTTATACGCGGTAATTTTCAATAAAAAAGTTACATCCGTCTCAAAATTAAGGCATCAGGTGTCAAATGCCAATTAAAGGAGTCAGTGTTCAGGTGTCAGGTGTCAGGATAACGAACTTGTAGATAATTAGAATATCAGATTCCGCATTTTATCATCGGTTTTCTGACACCTGAAACCTGACACCTGAACCGCTTCAGGCGGAACCCTAAACGCGGCTTGCCGGGTTTGGTATTGACTTTTTGGGGGTGTTGCCATAGATAAACAGCTATATATCACGAATTTCCAGCTAGTTATGCCGGTGGCCGGAATACGGTTTATAAAACCCGCTGCCGAAATCTTTTGAGCAATGATGTTTGTATGACGTCTAAAAACAACGGTTATAAAAAGTCCCATCTTGAAAAGAAGATCCTTCGAGTGGTTGACCATACGATTCGCTCATTTCACATGGTTCAAACCGGGGAAGCTGTTTTGGTTGCGGTATCCGGTGGAGCCGACTCTGTCGCCCTCGTCTATATTCTGCTTGAGCTGTCGCCGGCCTATTCGCTTCGCCTGGCCATTGCACATCTGAATCATTGCCTCCGCGGAAAGGAATCCGATCGTGACGAAGCATTTGTGGCCGCTCTGGCCAAACAACTTGAGTTGCCCTTTTACAGCGGCCGGCAAGATGTCTTCCGTTATCAGAAACAACACCGCCTGTCGTTAGAAGAAGCGGCCCGGCAGGTACGTTATCGTTTCTACGACTCCATTGCGGCAAAATACGGGTATCGCAAAATCGCCCTTGGGCATCATGGTGATGATAATGCCGAACTGGTTTTGATGAATCTTTTGCGCGGAAGCGGCCCCTTGGGCTTATCCGGGATATCGCCCGTACGCGATGATAGAATTATTCGGCCTCTGATTAAGCTAAGGCACTCGGAAATTATGGACTATGTTGCCGTCAGAAAATTGGATTACGTTACAGATTCATCAAACCAGGATTTAAATTTTCATCGCAATAAAATTCGCGCCCGACTGATACCTCAACTTAAAGACGGTTATAACCCAAAATTAATCGATTCGCTCAACCGGCTGACCGCTATTGTAGGCACTGAAGAAGCGTGGATTGAAGATCTAATCCAGCCGATTTATGAGAACACGGTTGTTTTTAAAGAAAAAGACAAGCTCGGTCTTTCCATTACGGAACTGAATCAGCAGCCGATCGCTGTTCGAAGACGGTTGATCCGGAAAGCTATTTTGAGCGTGAAGGCAAACTTGCGACGCGTGGCCTTTGCCCATATCGAGGCTGCCTGGCAATTGGCGCAAACCGGGGCGACCTGCGGTTTCCTGGATCTGCCCGACCGCATCGGGATTCAGCGCGACGGCCAAATTCTGACGGTATTCAAAAAAAGCCTTAAACCGGGATGTTCCGATAAAGCCTCTTTTCCATCGCAGACGCCCGCTTACGAGTACCGGCTATCAGCACCCGGTAAAATTCTTATTGAAGAAGCCGGGCTGCAGATCCGCTTTAGTGAAATCCCGAATGCGCCTTTGCCCGATTTGGACCCGGCAGGACATCGAATCGCCTTTTTTGATATGGATAGGATACGATTTCCGCTTGTTATCCGGAACTTTCGGGCCGGTGACCGTTTTTCACCGTTGGGTTTAAGCGGGAGTCAGAAATTAAAAAAATTTTTTATTGACCACAAAATATCCCGACCCGAAAGAAGGAAATGCCCGATTGTACTCAGCCGGCAAAGAATTATCTGGATTGTGGGCCACCGCTTGGACAATTACGCTAAACTCGGTCCTCAAACCCGCAGAATACTTAAGGCTGAACTTTTGCTTGCCTAAGGCGCTATGATGATTAATTTCACTATAGCCTTTTGCACCTGGAGGTTTGTGCCGTTCTGTTCGACAATTGATACTTGATATTTAGGCCAAGATACACGATACTATTTTAAAATGACTGTTGAAAAACCATTTACAAGCTTTGATTTATCTTTATGCAGGAGGTAATTGTCTTTGAACCCATTTTATAAAAATTTGGCACTATGGCTCGTCATCACATTGATGATGGTCATGCTGTATCAACTTTTCAGCAAACAGCACATGGCTGAAACCTCCATCAGTTATACTCAATTTCTGGCGATGGTAGATGAAGAGCGCGTCTCGAGTGTTGTCATCCAGGGCCAGGAGCTCTACGTCAGCGATGTCAACGAAGGCCGTTTCAAAGTATACGCCCCGGAAGACGCCGATCTGATCAAAATCCTTCGACAAAAAGGCGTTGTCATCAACGCCAAACCGCCGTCTGAAAATCCCTGGTACATGTCCGTATTGGTTTCCTGGTTTCCGATGATTGTGCTCATCGGGGTTTGGATTTTTTTCATGCGCCAGATGCAGGCGGGTGGAGGTAAAGCCCTTTCTTTTGGCAAAAGCCGTGCCCGCTTGATGTCGGATCAATCCGAGAGGGTAACTTTTGAAGACGTTGCAGGTATCGATGAGGCTAAAGAAGAATTGATCGAAATTGTTGAGTTTCTGAGAGACCCCAAAAAATTTACCCGTTTAGGCGGTCGCATACCCAAAGGCGTCTTGCTGGTCGGCCCGCCGGGATGCGGGAAAACGCTTTTGGCCCGGGCCATTGCGGGTGAAGCCGGGGTGCCTTTCTTCAGCATCAGCGGTTCGGATTTTGTGGAAATGTTCGTAGGCGTGGGCGCTTCAAGGGTGAGAGATTTGTTCGTCCAGGGCAAAAAGAATGCGCCCTGCATTATTTTTATTGACGAAATCGATGCTGTCGGCCGGCATCGTGGAGCCGGGCTCGGCGGCGGACACGACGAACGAGAACAGACCCTGAATCAGCTTTTGGTTGAAATGGACGGGTTTGAGTCCAATGAAGGGGTGATTTTGATTTCGGCGACGAACCGACCTGATGTTCTGGACCCGGCTTTGCTGCGACCCGGCCGATTTGATCGGCAGGTGGTTGTCTCCATGCCGGATATTCGCGGTCGTGAAAAAATATTACGCGTTCACATGCAAAAATCCCCCATAGACAATGATGTGAATGTGGTCGTTCTGGCAAAAGGAACGCCCGGGTTTTCAGGCGCCGATCTCGAGAACCTGGTGAATGAAGCGGCCCTGCTGGCGGCCAAGCGCAATAAAGAAAAAATCGGTATGGTGGACTTTGAAGATGCCAAAGACAAAGTCTATATGGGGCTTGAACGCAAATCCAAGGTCATTAAAGAAGAAGATCGCAAAGTTACCGCTTATCATGAAGGCGGACACGCTCTGGTCGCCCGTTTCCTGCCCCAAACCGATGCGGTCAATAAGATTACCATCGTACCACGAGGCCGGGCAGCCGGAATCACCTGGTTTTTACCTGAAGAACGTGATTTTAAGTTTAAAGACCAACTCGAAAGCGAGTTGGCGGTCGCATTCGGAGGCCGGGTGGCGGAGGAAATTGTTTTCAATCGCATCAGCACCGGTGCCGCCAATGATATCAAACAAGCCACGGATCTGGCACAGCAGATGATCAGAAGTTGGGGTATGAGCGATGGTCTCGGCCCGCTTTCCTATGCCAAAGGTGAAGAACAGGTTTTTCTCGGACGCGAAATTGCCCAGCATCGGGATTACTCCGAAGCCACGGCTCAAAAAATTGATGAAGAGATCAATAAGCTGATAAAGAATTCATATGGAACTGCGAAAACCGTACTGAATGAAAATTTAGATATCCTTCATAAATTGGCGGAGGAGCTACTCGAGAAAGAAACGGTCATGGGCAAAGAGCTCGATGAATTGATTCATTCCCTGAGACCCGGGATCGAGCTGCCTTCAAAATCCGCCGAAGATCAAGAAGCCACCACAGAAACGGCTACCGATCAGTCTTAATATGCCGGGTCCCCCAAAGACATATCGACTTTCATGGGCCGGATATGACATGGAGTTCGGGCGCAAGACGTGTATTATGGGTGTCGTTAATGTCACCCCGGACTCGTTTTCGGATGGCGGCAATTTTTTTTCGTTTGACGCTGCGGTCGCCCAGGGGGAAAAACTGGCCGCCGACGGGGCCGATATCCTTGATATCGGCGGTGAATCGACACGACCCTTCTCCGAGCCCGTGCCTGAAGATGAGGAAATGAGAAGGGTTATACCGATCATCGAAAATCTTGCCAAGCGTTTGTCCATCCCTATTTCCATTGATACGATGAAAGCCGCTGTTGCTCGACGGGCCATTGAGGCGGGTGCATCGATGATCAATGACGTTTCGGCATTACGCTTTGATCCTGATATGGCGGCTGTTGCCAAAGCCTTTGACACGCCGCTGATTCTCATGCACATGCTGGGCAGTCCCAAGACCATGCAAGTTTCGCCTGAGTATGATGATCTTATCGCCGATATTTTGAATTTTTTAAGGGATGCGATTGCGCGGGCCGAAAAACAGGGCATTTCGAAATCGAAACTCATCGTTGATCCGGGAATCGGATTCGGCAAGACGGTGTCGCATAACCTTCTCCTAATCAGACAATTGCAATCCTTTGCTGTTTTAGAAGTGCCTATTCTGATTGGGCCTTCCCGCAAGGCATTTATTCGGAAACTGTTAAAAAATGAGCAAAGTGAAGACCTCTCTCCGGTTGCGCCGATTGTTGAAATCGGCAGCCAGGCTGCAGTTGCCGCAGCGATTCTACAGGGTGCCCACATCGTTCGGGTGCATGATGTTGCCAAAACTCGGGCCACCGCCAGGATTTTGGATGCCATGAAGGCCGCCCAGGATAGCTAGAAGCTATCGCGAAAAGCAGCTATCGAGGACGAGGACGAGTACGAGGAGGAATACGAGTGCGAGGTTGTGCAACGTTATTGCTCGTACGCGTCGTCGTACTCGACCTCGTTATCCAACACACCATCATTCACTACGTTAAACTTATCAACGGAAGGGCGATCTGTGATGATGAACTATCAGGACCGCCGAGCAAGTTTATATATCCTAAGGCTATTCGGGATTCTGTTTGGCCTCTTGATCGGTTTTTGTCAGCCGGGCCTCTCTGCCAGTGAGCGTGAGGCCGACATCCTGGTTCCGATCGATCCATATAGGCTCCCGGAAGGCTTGACTCTGGTCGGCCCTCCGCTTAAAGAGATTGAGGTTCGAGTCCGGGGGGCTCCATCGGCCCTGGAATATCTTGCGCTCAATAAACCCAGATATAGCCTGGATCTATCCAGTGTTGCCATCGGCGTTGAGTCGATCCCGATAAACGCTGACATGCTTCAGATGCCTGACGGGGTTAAGATTACCCGTGTCAATCCGGCCTATTTGACCGTTCGGGTCGACCGCCAGCTGAAAAAACAGGTACCGGTTATGGTTTCTGTTTCCGGCAAACCGGCGGCCAGTTTTTTTATTGATGATTTGTTGACAAACCCCTCTACGGTACTGTTGTGTGGGCCTGAGACGGTACTGGCCTCAATCGATGCCGTTTTGACCAAACCGATTGATGTTAACGGACGGGCGGAATCCTTTAAAAAAGAAACCGCCCTGGACCTAAAGGCAGGCGTTGGAGTATGTGCTTCATCGGGAATTGTTCTTGCCGAGATATACCTTGCTGAAAAAGAGGTCACGAGACGATTTACGGATATTTTGGTTGAAGGCCAGGATACACCCTTTAAGTTCAGTATTTCTCCCCCCACCATCACGATTGAAATCAAAGGTCCTCAAAAGATTGTCGAGAACCTTGATCCGCAAAAGGATATACGGGTGCGCGTTGAACTCAAAGATCTAAACCCCGGCGTTTATGTCAGAAGGGCGACGATTACGTTGCCGGTGAAAACATCGCTTGTAATTGTCGAGCCAAAATTGTTTACAGTTAAACTTTCCCGCGGTAAACAGTAAGCAGAGGAAAATAATAGAGGTTTCAGGTGTCAGGTGTCAGGAATATTATCGGTCGGCACCCGAGTACGAGGACGAGGACGACAACGAGGACGAGTAAAACGAGGAGAATAAGCTATCGTCCTCGTCCTCGTCCTCGTCCTCGAAAAGAAAACCGCCTGACACCTGAACACTGAAATGAAATGAAAAAGGAGTGACCGTTATGCTTCTGGTAATCGACGTTGGCAATACCAACATGGTTTTGGGCGTATATGACGGCGACCAACTGCTCAAAGATTGGCGAGTCCATACGGAGCGAAGTACGACCGAAGATGAGTTTAACGTTCTGATTAACAGCCTTTTCTCTGTTAACCATATACATCCACGTGATGTTGATCGAACCTTTATCTCCTGTGTGGTCCCGCCGATGGTCACCATCCTGGATGCCTTTTGTCAAAAATATTTAGGTCATGCACCTCAATGGGTGGATGCCCAAAATTGCGCCGGAATGCCGATCCGCATAAAAAATCCGGCCGAAGTTGGCGCAGATCGTATTGTCAACGGCGTGGCCGCATTTCATAAATACAACGCCAGTCTAATCGTCGTTGATTTCGGCACCGCCACCACTTTTGACGCTATTTCAGAAAAAGGAGAATATCTTGGTGGTGCGATCAGCCCGGGGATCGGGATTGCTTCGGAGGCATTGTTCAGAAAAGCATCCAAGCTGCCTCGGGTCGAAATATTTGTTCCACCGGAACACGTTATCGGTAAGGATACCATCGGCAGTATAAAATCGGGGATTATTTTTGGCTATGCCGGATTGGTGGATGGGATTGTCCAACGAATGAAAACGGAGATGGGAACCAATCCAAAAGTAATTGCAACCGGTGGCCTGGCCGAGCTTTTATTTGATGTTTCCGGAACGATTGAAGCGGTCGAACCATCGCTGACGTTGGAGGGGTTGCGAATTATCGCCGATAATATGCGATAGTTTGTTCGATCAAATGTTTAAGGTACGAGGAATTGTTAGATTCGTTTTATTTGTTTCATTGGTTGAATTGGTTTAAACCGAACCAATTGAACAAATAAAACCAATCGAACCAATTAAACAGGTGTAACTCTTCAAACCTTTGAAGCCAGATCTAACCGACCGACTCTATATACCCTAAATACCCGTTTATGCTGTTTCGCAGGAAATATGTTTCCCGCTCCTGAATATCTGGCGGTAACTGTTCAAAAGCTGCCATCAGCGGATCTTCCTTTACCAGTCGTTTCAAGCATGCAACAATCTTGTCTTTGGCCGTACCGCTTTGGATTTCATCTTTTATTAGCGCTTCCCAGAGCAAAAGTTGTTTGCGGTGTGCTTCCAGCATCTTCAAAGCGTCCGTGTTTATGCCGAAGTGTGAGTAGCAGATTGTTTTCGGCTGAGACGCGATGAGGGCATCCACGCTTTGTAGGGCAATATCCAGAAAGAACCGGGGGGGTGAACCCGGCCGTAAATAAAACTTGTTTTCAGGTAGTGAAAGATAAACTCCGCAGGCTTCGCCGGCAAACAGGTAGTTGCCCTTCTGAAAACTCACGTGGTGGGGTGCGTGACCCGGGGTAATGATCGCTGTGATGCCTTCGGCCCGATATTGGTCCGCATCCGTAAGCCGGTTGGCTCCGACCGCTTGGATTGGCCCATACGACGATGCCATCTTTGACCCGAGAACCTTTTTCGTGCCTTCCCAGAGTTTTGATGGCGCGATCAAGTGGGAAATGGCATCCTTGTGACAGATAATCGGCGTTTGCGGAAATGCGTCTGCAATTTGTCCGACAGCACCGGCATGATCCAGGTGAATATGGGTCAGCAGGATGCAATCCAGGTGACTCACATTTAGTTCTTGCAGCGCGCTCAGGAGTTCTGTTGCGGTTGATGAGGGGCCTACGTCAACCAGAAACGTTATTTCCCCGCGGTATAACCAGACACTGATAAATTCAGTAAAACCGGTTAGCGGTAGATCAAGTGGGATTAAAAATAAATCATCTGCGATTTTCTGAATTGTAGTCGTCAATTTTATTAAATTGGAATTATAAAAATTATATAAGGCAGGATTTAGAAATCGTCCTTTTTAGGTTGATCCGTTGAGCCGGTTGAGCCCGTCAAAAAGAAAAAATCTATACCGCCCTGGTTAATTTCCGGCAGACGGTCAACGGGTAACAGAACAAGGCCCTCAACCCATTAAAGATAACGTTTGATTAGACGCGGCCGACCTCTTTCAGCGTGCTTTTAAATACCCGGTAGAAAAATTCATTATCGGTGATGCCGCGGCTCAATATCTTACCGATATCTTCGATATTTTTGATGTTAATGATTAAATTGACGCTTTTATTTAACGCCATCATGTTGTCCATGGTACGAAATCTGTCACTGACTAAAGCAATAAACATGTTGCGACGCACTGCCATGGTGAGCCTTTCCAGATACAGCAATACGCCGTTGGACTCCGGATTGTCAGTGTCAAAGCTTTCATTGACAACAAAGAGATCGTAATTGTGATAGCGCATCCGCTTGAGGGCGTCGCGGGCGCTTTCGGCCTTTGTAATCTGGTATTCCATCAATTCCAGGGCGCGCGAGATGGTGTCTTGCACCAGGGGATTGGACTCGCACACCAGAGCGGTGAGACCTTCTTCTTCGATGAAGTCAAAGGGCTTATCGCCGGCATCATACGCCGCGTTTGAATTGGTATCGACATAGCTGACTCTGCTGGACGCTGATCCGCCTTTGTTGCCCAGTGAGATTTTACCTTTGCATTTGGGGCAGGGAACAGTGGTTCTCTTGCCGGGCGGGATTTTTTCATCCGGTATTTTGAATTTGCTTTGGCAATTCGAACAGATAATATTCATGATGGTTATTTATTAGCCTCCCTAAATTAAGGGTTTCTTCCAAAGCCTTTGCAAGCTTATATAAAAATGTATTTCCGGGCGGACGTCTGCCAATCAAGGTTAGATCAACCGGATCGGGCATAACCGCGATCGATTTCAAGTTTTCCGATATCGGTGGTGGCTTCTCCACGAGCGCTTTTGATGGAGTCGATGCCACGGCCCACAATGCCTCGATGGGAACAATAACCTAATGCGGTTTCCTGTGTGATCAATCCCTGTTCATACAGCCCGACAATGTGCTGATCGAAGGTGATCATTCCAAAGGCGTTGCTGTTCTCCATAATTTCGTAGAAAGTTTTGCCCTCTGACTCACCGTGCAGAATTAAGTCCTTGACCCTCAGATTGGTCCCTAAAATTTCGAAGGTCGCGACCCGTCCGCCACCGACTTTGGGCAGCAAGCGTTGGGATACAATAAAACGCATGGTATCGGCCAGGCGGATGCGGATCTGTTCTGCATCTTCGGTGGAAAACATACCCAGAATACGGTTTATCGTGGAGCCGGCATCAACGGTGTGCAAAGTGGTGAGAACCAAATGGCCGGTTTCGGCCGCACGCAGGCCGATTTCAATGGTTTCGCGGTCGCGCATTTCACCGACCAGAATCACCTTGGGCGCCTGTCTCAAAGCCGCCCGCAGGCCATGGGCATAGGTGTCAAAGTCCATCCCCAGTTCACGCTGATTAAAAGTAGATTTTTTATGGGGATGCTGATATTCAACCGGATCTTCCAGGGTAATAATATGGACGGATTTATTTTCATTGATCTCATCCAGAATTGCCGCCAGAGTGGTTGTCTTACCAGATCCGGTCGCACCGGTTACGAACACAATACCGTTTTTTTCCTGAGCGATCTTAAACATCGTTTTCGGCAATTCGCGCTCGTCAATCGTCGGTATTTTTGATTCCAGCTTTCGCAAAACGATGGATAGATTGGAACCCTGGGAAAAAATGTTAACCCTGAAACGCGCTTTGCCGGGCAAACTGTAAGACATGTCGCAGGAGCCGGCGGTAAGCAGCGCCTGCGTCAGGCGGCGGTCCTGATTGATGAGGTTCATGGAAATGACCTCGGTCTGAAACGGCGTGAGGGCTTTAAAATTGGGTTTGAGATCCACGGGGATCAGTTCACCGGCGCTTTCCACCTGCATGGGTTTACCGACAGTAAAGTTAAGGTCTGATACCTCCCGGTGATAATCCAGCATCTTTACAAGAATATGATCGATTTCTTGTTTTTTCATAGTGTGGCCTTTGTTGTTTTATATGTTCAAAAAATAACGTCTCCCTATCAGACTTCGGTAAAGTCTGTTGGCGGAGCCTTAAGCAATGGCCGGAACTTGGCTTTTTCATTGGATTTGGCATAGGCTTCATCGGCACTGATTTTATTGGATTTATACAACTCCATAATATAGTCATCCAGTAAGACCATGCCGTACTTTTTCCCGGTTTGGATCATTGACGGTATCTGATGGGTTTTACCCTCACGGATTAGATTTCGGACGGCTGGATTGGCAATTAAAATTTCAAGGGCAACGATCCGACCTTTTTTGTCTATACGTTTAAATAGGGTTTGCGCGACAACGGCCCGAAGCCCGTCCGACAGGGTCGAGCGAATCAAAGGTTGCTCGCTGGACGGAAAGACTTCGATAACCCGATCAACCGTTTTGTAAGCGCTGGATGTATGCAGGGTGGAGAAAACCAGATGCCCGGTTGATGCAGCTTCAACCGCCAGCGCGATGGTTTCAAGATCACGCATTTCACCAACCAGGATAATGTCCGGGTCCTCACGCAAAGCGCCGCGCAGCGCCGAAGCAAATGTTTGAGTATGCAACCCCACTTCGCGGTGATTTACGATACAGCCATGACTCTGGTGGACAAATTCGATGGGGTCTTCGACCGTGATGATGTGATCCTTGCGCGCCCGATTGGCGACATCGATAATCGATGCCAGGGTGGTCGATTTTCCGCTACCGGTCGGCCCGGTCACCAGAACCAATCCTCTGGGAAGGGTGGCTAGTTTTGACACCACCGGCGGCAGTCCCAGTTGTTCGGCGCTCATGATGGTGCTCGGAATCTCCCGGAAAACGGCTCCCACGCCATTTCTTTGCATAAAGAAATTGGCACGATATCTGGCCAGGCCCGGGATTTCATAGGCAAAATCAATATCTCCCGATTCCTCGAATACTTTAATCTTGTGCTCCGGAGAAATTTCGTAAAGCATGCTTCTGAGGTCATCGCTATTGAGGACCTTATACTTTACCCGCTCGATATCACCGCGGATTCTAAGTGCCGGGGGCTGACCCGCTATCAGATGAAGGTCCGAAGCCCCCTGTTCATTCATTAATTTAAAAAACGCATCAATTTTTGCCATTAACCACTCCAGGTTTCAGAATATTGGTTGTTTAAATTTTTATTGTCTAGAAAAGCGCCCCAGGCTCTGATTAAACCGCCTGAAGCGAAAGATGAATCTAAAGGGCACAGATTCGAGGAGCACTTCACCGAAAGTGCGTTGTGCCCCCCGCTTTCGTTTCAGGCGGTTTAATCAAGTACGCGACGATACGACGGCGCGATGCTTTTGGAATCGAATCTTTAAGATGATTTTTTCAGCAATCTGACCTTGGCATCTTCTTCGTCCGATTCCTTCATACCTTCCTTTCCGATTTCGAGCAGTCTGGAATGCGCTTCGATGATCGAGCTGATCTGGACTTCAATTTGGGTACGCTGCCGTTTTAGCTCTGCGATATCTTCATGCAGTTGCGCCAATCGATTGTGGGCTTTATTCAAAATTTTTTCAGCCTTTACTTCTGCCTCCGCAATGATTAGCTCAGCCGACTTACGGGCGTTGTCCTTCATCTGGTCCAATACTTTTTGAGAATTAAGCAGGGCACGTTTGAAGGTCTCTTCCCGCTTTTTGTACCCCTGGATTTCCAGTGATAGACGCCGGACTTCCTCGCTCAAGTCCAGGTTGCCTTTCTGCAACCTCTCAAATGCATCAGCCATTTGCTCAAGAAACGCATCGACCTCGCGGATATCAAATCCGCGGAATCGGGTTTTAAACTGCTGCTGTTGGATGTCAAGGGGAGTAATTTTCATTGATCTGCACCTGCCTTTCTTTTCATCCGATCGAGACGGCCAATCCCTTCAAACTCTCGACCACAAATATTCGTAGAAAGATGATGATCAGAATCACAGCAATTGGAGAAAAATCCATGCCGCCATACATCAGCGGCAGTTTTCTGCGAATTCTATAAAGTACCGGTTCGGTGACATTGTGAATGAATCGCACGATCGGATTGTATGGATCCGGGCTGACCCACGACAGAACTGCTCTGGCGATTGTGATGAACATAAAAGTAACCAGCGCAATGTCGATCACCGTTGCCAACGCAATTAGAAGATTTCTTATGGCAAACATGTTATTCCTGACTTCTGGATTAATGTAACCACGGAATTTTCCGGTAAAATCGATGTAGGTGTTTAAAATTAATTACAAAATCCAAAAGAAGTCAAGGTATTTCGTGGGAAATCAACACCTAAGTCCCTATCTCACATGCGGGTCGCTGAAGCCTTCACAGCCCACCCTGCGGCCCTTTGCAATCGATCGGTGAGCGATTATCCCCTTGAACAGAAGCCGTATCGTTTAACCTTGATACGTTATCCACCTGAAGGCGATATCATTTGACAAAGAACAAGGGCTCTAGGCCCAATTATTACAAAGCTTATATCGGGCCACAACGGTTAAAACTTAAGCCCGGATTTTCGCATGCCCGCGCTGATTTTTGGGGATTGTTAATCTGAATATGTTAATGATTATTAAGAATATCACATCCTTAACTTGATTGCAAATATCCAGTCGGGTAGCGGCCTCAGGGGTCTTAATAATAGGTGGGCCCTGGCGGAGTTGCCAATGTGTCTGATTCAGGCAGTCTTGGCGTGATGGAATAAATTTATTGCGGATTGCAGATTTAAATATCTGATGTGCTGCCTTTTAAAATCCGCAATCCGCAATCCAAAATCTAAAATCGAAAGCCTATCCTCCGGCAATCATTGGAATCAAAAAGACCTCGGCATCATCGGGAACGTATGTATGCTCGAAATTGGGTCGGGTGACATACTGTTCATTTATACGGACTACGGCATAGGGGTGTGGATCTTTAATTTCATCGAGCAGGTCTGACACCGTCATGCCTTCGCGCCAGGCCACCTGCTTGCCGGCCACCTCAATCATGAATCGACCCCGTTTTCTTTGAGTAGTTCGATTACCTCCGCAAAATCAATCCCGAGACGCCTGGCGGTTTTCTGAGTTGGGATACCGTCCGAGGTCCATCCTCTGCGTTTATAAACGGCATCCTTTAACTTTTCGTACTGCGCTTCGCGGTGCTTGCGTAAAATGGCCGTTTTTTCGGCGATACTTTTTCCGTCAATAACCTCTTTGTAGGTTTTGACAAGCTGATCATCGTAGCGTTCCGCCCGGGATTCGTATTCATCCTCCGTGACGGGCCCCACCGCCCGGTAAGGGATATTGTCATGCTGGCGGCGTCCGAATCCCATTCGCAGATTAAATATTCGCTGAAAGTTATAGACGGCTTCACTCATTTTAATCAGATCGTCAGGACCCACTTCATTGCCGGTAATGGCGCTGAAATAGTCCGCATACCATTCGACATGTTTCATCACCTTGGCGGGCTCGGCGCTATCCTTGTTGTCTTCCGGTATGATGTCATTCCAGGGCAGCTTGCACAGGCCGCAGAGCCCGAACCATGTTCGAAACATGGGGAACCAATGCAGTGCCTCGGCTTTCTGATCGAATGTCGGTATAAAGTTATGAACCATATCCAGGAAAATCAGCCAGGCTTCATCGTGCTGGGGACCTTTTAGCGCCAGTCCGTAGCCGCCCTGCTGGGCAAGTGATTCTTTGGTCATGTATTCTGAAAACTCCAATCCTTTGGCTTCCATACCGATGTCTTGCATGATGTTCGGATCCGCTCCAAAATCTTTCGCAAAAATGGCTTTCATCTTGCGGACTCCTTGACCGACGATCCGACCGAAGCCCTCTCCATTGGCCATTTGATGCACCAGTTCCAAGGCCGCAAGGCGATTGCCGAAGTGCAGTGCCAGACCACCGGTATGGCTTTCGTTGATCAGGCCCATTTCAAAGCACTCCATGGCAAAGGCGATGCCGGTTCCCACGGATATCGTATCGAGACCGTAGGCATCGCAGTAAAAATTCATTTCGGTAACCGTATGGGGGTCGAATATCCCCAGATTGGAACCGCAGCCGGCGATGGTTTCATATTCGGGTCCGTCGACGAATACCTTTTTCCCTTTAAATGCCCCGGTGAGCGGGACAAAGTCTTTGATTCCGTGTGAGCAGGCGACGGTGCAGCCCATCCAGCACCCGTCAAAACCCGGGTCAAACAGACGCCGAAAAACTTCCTGGCCCAAATTGGGGGCCTGGGTGTGCTGGCCGTAGCGAAAATTATGGGTGGGGAGCAAGTCATGGTCGTTCATGATCGTGACCAGATGGGTGGTGCCGATTTTGGCCATTTCGTTTTGCTTGGGGTCCAGTTCCACAATTTCGCGCGAATGCAATTTGGCGACATTTTTCAGGCGGGCTTTATCCGCCGGATTGTTGGTATCGGCAGTGACGGTGTTCCAGCAAGCCACGATTGCTTTTAAGCCCTTGTCGGCAAAAACGGTCCCGACGCCCCCCCTGCCGGCCTGCTTATAGCGGGCACGTTTGCGTTTGGGATCATACCAGGTAAAATTGAGACAGCCGATCAGGGTGTTTTTGGCCCCGGGGCCCGCCGAAACAACCGAGATGTTACGGGGTTTTCCCTGGGCAAAGTGTTCGGTTAAAGCGGTGGACAGCTCATAGGCGTTTTGGGGCAGCCCTTTGGTTTCATAGATCTGAATTTTTTGATTGATGCCGTCGATAAACACAACGATTTCTGCTTTGCTTTTACCCTGGATTTCAAGGGCATCGAAACCTGAAAATTTAAGATACGGGCCGAAATAGCCGCCCACATTTGAATCTATTGCCGCTGCGGTCAGCGGTGACAGCGTGGCGACGATACTTTTGCCCGAGCCCGGATAAATGGGTGTGCCGCCTAATGGACCGGCAGCGATGCACAGCGCATTTTCAGGATCATTCCACCGGGTGGAAGGCTGAACCGAATTCCACAGCAGCCACAGATTATATCCTTTGCCGCCGGTAAACGTCTTTTTAGTTTTTTCAGCCACCGGTTTAATTTCGATCTTCTGATCGGAAAGATTTACATATAGCGTCTGATCGCTGTAACCCTTTACCATATCCGGTCTCTGGTAGTCTAGAACTTTAACTTCCTTTAAATCATAATCCGGCATTTTTTTGCTCCTTAATTGACTCCTGTCTTTTGGTTGTTGGCTCCTTTATATGATTCGAAATTCTCCTTATACAATTAAGCCGATTTTCAATCAAGCTTCAATCTTAGTTAAATAGCCCTTTTGGGCAAGACCGTTTAGCGCTGAGGGAGTTTTTCTATCCGTTTTTTTCGACAAGCCCGCCTGGGAGTGCGCCGCTGCGAGCCGCAACAATCATACACTCAGAGTTCCAATCGACGGCAGCAGGCCCGCTAAATGCACCCCATGGCAGCCCCATAGGACCAAATCCCACGGCTGCGTCGGCCATTGCTGCCTGTACTGGGGCTGTCTAGACGTTCTGGGGGCGTTGTCGAAGCCTTGGAATAATTTGTTGCGGCTCGCAGCGGCGCAATCCCAGGCGGGTCCTCTAAGCGACAGCTGCGCGATTCATTTGAGCACCTCCTCGCTCTCAAATTTTCGATAGGGCGAAAATTCTTCTAAAATCAATGGATCATCAGCGCTGGTTTGATCTGCAATCATCCGGGCGACCAGCTCCCCGGTACCCGGCCCCAGCATTAACCCCTGGCCGCACATGCCCGTCGCGTGAAGCAGGCCTCTGACCTGGCGGTTCCACCCCACAATCGGTGAGCCGTCCGGGGTCATCGGATAAAGACCGCGCCAGGTTCTGCGTACCCTTAAGTTTTTTAAGCGGGGAAGCAGCTGGACGATGCGGGCACATACCTGGGGAAGAAATACAGAAGTTGCACCCTTTTCGGTTCCGACAATGGGTGGGTCGGGGGTGATACAGAAAATAACCTGGCCGTGCAGGTTTTGATAAAAATAAAAATTTTTGGACCCCGGACCGGGGCGGATGTCGACCACCATGCATTTAAAAAAAGGCTGGACCGGTTCGGTGATGGCGGCTTCGTGGGAATCCGGAATCACCGGGATATCGATCCCGACAGTTCGGCCCAGCTCTGTTGAAAAAGGTCCGGCCGCATCCACGACCACCGCTGCCGCGTATTGGGCCTTGTCGGTCTCTAGGCCGGTGACGTTACCGTTTTCTACCTGAATGGTACGGACGCGTTCTTTAAAGTGAAACGCCACTCCCAGATCAATTGCCCGCCGATAAAAAGCGTTTACAGTCAGCAGCGGAGAGATGGAGCCGTCATCCGGTGAGAACGTCCCCCCCCGCAATCCCCGCGGATTTATCCCGGGTATCAGTTGCTTTATTTTTCCTGGACCCAGATAATCGATATTTAAACCGTATTGCTTTTGAGCGGGCAGCAGTTTTTTTAGCAATTTCTCATCATGTTTACGGTAAACCGGAAAGGCATAGCCGCCTTTGAGCCATTCGATGTTATCGCCGTTAAGCGCCTGCCAGGTGGAGAAAATTTCGAGGGCGCGGCTGCAGATCAGAATTTTTCCCGGGTCCGAATGGGTCGCCCGGACGCCGCCAATCGCATGTTTGTTTTCACCCTGGCCCGGTGACGGATGCATGTCGATCACCCGGGTCTTGATACCGATTTCACCTAACGCCATGGCCGTCGGCACACCCACCGATCCGGCCCCGACAATGATTACATCACTTGTCTTCAAGGAGATCCCCTCCGTCCGCCCCGGCCAGTACGCCGATCGGAACTTCGACAAATAAGGGCCGGTCGACGCGATCCGTTACCGTACTCGGATCAATGCCTTCTTCTTTAAATATCCGCCAGATCATCGGCCGGCAGGTCTTTGAACCGCAAGCCCCCATGCCGACCCGGGTTAAGGCCTTTAGCTGATTAATATCGCGGACGCCATCGCGGATTGCCCCTCTGATCTCAGCGGCGGTTATGCGTTCACAGCGACAGATAATCGCTTCATCCGGGGGCGGTTCCTTCTCATAAATTTTAGAAGGCGCGATTTGTTTTTCCTGCACCCAGATACCCATGGCTGCCTTGGCAACTTTTTTGTCCATTTTAACCTGTATCAACAACGTTCCCGGATACTTCCGCCGGGTGGATATTTTTTCCACCGGATAATATCCCAGGATGGCTCCATCGACATCGGTAACCGGGACCTTCCGGCCGACCTCAAGCCCCCCGCGCCAGATTTCATAGGGCAGGGTGACCAATGGATGCTCGGCATCTTCGCGGTAATCGACCAGAATCATCGACAGACCCGGACAAACGGCCACACAGCTCCCGCAGCCGGTACAGGCTTCTAAATCCGTCACATAGGGCAGGCCGGTGATTTCATCCCGTTCGGTTCGAATGGCGCCGACCGGACATACCGACGTACAGGGATTGCAGGGGACCTCCTGATAACAATGAAAAATCGGAAAAACCCCTTTCTCACGGACCGGTTGTTTGCGACTAAGCGTCGGACCGGGCTTGGATTTCAAAACCATGGCCTTCTGATCCCACTCGCTGGGAATCTTGCCGATCTGCAGCCCGAGGGATTGGGCGATTTTTAAACCCTCGATCTTTCCGGTAAACATCGCCGCAGACGCTTCGGCGATTTCCTGAGCGTCCCCGGCACTAAAAACATCCATCCCCCACTTCTGTGCTTTTAGATAAAACTCATTAACTTCGGCCAGACCGACGGCAATCAGGATGGTATCGACCTCAAAGGTTTTCTGCGTTTTGGGAACCACGTTCCAATCGGAATCCAGCCGGGCAACACTGACCGATTCCACTTTGTTATTTCCGCTGGCCGCAACCACTGTGTGACCGGTTAAAATGGGCACTCCCAGTCGCTTGAGTTTATCGGCATGAACCTTATAGCCGCCGACCTGCGGTAAAGCTTCAATCAGTGCAACCACCTCGATACCGGCCTGGATGGCATGGTAACCGGCAATCAGACCCACATTGCCGCCGCCGACGATGAGCACTTTTTCAGAAGATTTTACCAGATCGCGATTTACCAGTGTCTGGAACGCACCGGCCCCATAAACACCCGGCAGGGTGTTTCCCGGAAACGACAGCATTTTTTCCCGGGCACCGGTAGCTACCAGCATCTTTTGGGGCTTTATTTGTTGATAGCGGCTGCGGCCAGGGCCCCGACTGCTTTCTGCGCCTTTAACCACACCGACGATTTTGTCTGAAAAAATTCCGACCGCGGTGGTATTAAGCCAGAGGTCGACGGACTCGAGCTCTTCTATCTGTGCCTGCATAATGGCAGCGATTTCAAATCCACGGGTTCCGGCGTAGGAATCTTCGACTGAGCCAAAAAATTTATGGGTCTGCAGCACCAGTTTTCCGCCGGGTCGATCTTTATCATCGATGATCAGCGTATCCACACCGAGCTTGCCCAATTCGACCGCCGCCGCAAGGCCTGCCGGCCCGGCGCCGATGATCAGTACGTCCACCGCTTTGATTTTCCCGGGTTGGATTTTCACTTGAGCATCATCTGCGCCAAGTGCGGGCAGGCCCTCAACGCTTTCAACCTTCATGTCTTCAACCAGCGGGGTCATACAGGATTTGACCGGCAGGCCATTGGCCATGACCATGCATTGGGAACATTGACCATTGGCGCAAAACATGCCCTGGGGGCTGTTGTCTTTGGGGTGGTGCCCAAAAATATGGATGCCGTTGGCAAACAGGGCTGCGGATATCATTTCGCCTTTATATCCGCTCAATGTTTCCCCGTTCCAAGTAAACGCAACTTCTTTAGATTCGGGAATTTCCAGAATGGGATGTCGGGTGATGCGTTTCAAAGCCATAAATTGTTACCATTAAGTTATTAAGATAGTTCTAATCATCATTAAGCATAGTGATTTTTTCAAATCTTAAATCCGAAGCACGAAACTCGAAATCCGAAACAAATCCGAATTTAAAATGACCAAAATTCAAAACTTTTTGAACATTTGAATTTCTGATTTAGAATTTGTTTCGAATTTCGGATTTCGATATTCGAATTTATTTTGCCCATAATAAATTGCTACCAAAGGATTTTTATATTTCTGATTGCTTAGGAACCTTTTTCTGCCTTTTCCCTTGTCTTCATATACTGATTGAATCTGCGAACATGGTCGCGGGCCAGCCGACGGGCTTCATCGGCCTGCCCTTTTTCGACTGCATTTACAAGATCGTGGAGATCCTGGTAGTTCTCCCGCAATTCCGGCGCATCCATCGAAAGAAACCGATCATAGTAACGATGGATGTTTTCATGAACCGACTGCAGCACGGATATATAAATCGGATTTTCAGCAACGCGCGCAAGTATCATATGGATCTGTTTATCGAGGTCAATAAAGGCATCCCTCTGGGAGGCGCCGCCTTCGACACATTTACGGGCCGCCTCGACGAATTGTCTGAGCTTTGAGATGTCTGCGTTTGTGCGTCTTTTGGCCGCACGGGCGGCCACGATGCCTTCGACATCTTCACGGAATTCAGCTAAATGATTCAGTGAAACCTTTTGAGATTGGATCAGCAACCCGAGACTCTCGCTAACCTGTTCGGCATTCACATCTTTAACTATTGAACCACCGCCGACACCGAGTTTAATCTCGATGAGTCCTTTTTGTTCCAGAACCCGCAACGCTTCGCGCAGGGTTCCGCGGCTGATATTGAACATTTCTTTCAGCTGTCTTTCAGAAGGAAGGGTGTCTCCGGTCTTGAGCCGGCCATCGAGAATGGCGCTTTGAATTTGCTCGACCACATCCTGAAAAACCTTGGTTTGCTTTGCTGCCTGGAACATGGGCGATTTCCCTCTCAGGTTGGATGGATTATTTAATTTAACCCATCAACGGTTAATGAATTCAACGGATTGATTATAATGGTTAGACCATTATAACATTTCTAAAAACTCGAGTCAATATTTGAGCACACCCCCTGATCACGGTTCGCACTGCATTTTGAAACGATCAGATGCTGAGAAACGGTTTTGAACCCCGATTTATTATTTGCTTGACTTACGCTGAGTTAGAACATAAATTGCAGAAATTTTGGTGGAAAATGTTATCCTAAATCTAATTAAACCGGTGGTTATAAAATCTTGCCGAACCTCGGTTTAAGGTCTTAATCTTTGTATCGGAGTTTATATTATCATGTTAAATAACAAAAAAATTTGCATTATTGGTACCGGAAATATGGGCGAAGCCCTGGTCAGCGGTTTGCTCGGCTCCAATTCGTCCAGCCCGAAAAAAATAATCTGCACCGATGTGCGTGAGTCCGTGCTGGAAGCTGCTGAGAAAGAATACGGCGTCCAGACCACCACCAATAATCTGGAAGCAGTGACCAAATCGGACATTATCATCTATGCCGTTAAGCCCCAAATTATGGCGGCGGTAATCAAAGAAACCGTCGACAAACTAGATATGTCCAAACTAATCATCTCTATCGCCGCCGGTGTACCGATGGCGGCACTCGAATCCTGTCTCAATAAGGAACTGCGCCTTATCCGGGTCATGCCCAATATCGCGGCTGCGGTTAAAGAATCGGCTACGGCGGTCGCAGCCGGTAAGAACGCCAGTGAAGAGGATGTCGAGATGGCGATGTCCATTTTCAACTCCATCGGCAAGACGGTATTCATTAAGGAAAATTATTTAATGGATGCGATTACCGGGTTAAGCGGCAGTGGGCCGGCTTACATCTTTTTGATCGTCGAGGCCATGGCCGATGCCGGTGTTAAAGTGGGCCTGTCTCGTCAGGAAGCATTCTTTCTGTCCGCACAGACCGTTTTAGGTGCCGCCAGAATGCTGATCGAAACCAAAGAGCACCCGGGCCAGCTCAGAGATAGAGTGACATCTCCGGGAGGTACGGCCATTGCCGGTCTGGCAACCCTTGAAGAAGGCGGGCTGCGCACCACGCTGATTAATGCGGTTGAGGTTGCTACCAATCGTTCCCGGGAGCTGGGCGAAATGATGATCCAGAATTTCGCGAACAATGGCCCGGGCAATCCGAAGGCATAACCTGTTTTTTCCGGAAGCGACTTACCCCATTTCGTCTACCTGTGTTGAAGTTCATAGAGTCCTGGACCTCCCCGCAAAGGGGGGCTAAGAATTGCCAGGTACAAGGAATTGGAATGATCGACTATTCCCGTTTAAAAGAAATGATCACTAATTCCAACCCCAAAGAACCGCGTGAAGGGTATTTGGATCCGTCTGCATCTGTATTCCTGCTGGTTTATGACAAGCCGGAACCGCATATTCTGGCAATTCAGAAATCCGACACCGAAGGTTACCCCTGGCGCAATCAAGTGGCCCTGCCCGGGGGGCATATTGAAAGCCAAGATGCCGGGCCGGTTGCGGCCGCCTTTCGCGAGTTGAAAGAAGAACTGGACATCAGCCGGGATCAGGTTGAATTTATCGGCTCCATCGGGCACTTCCAAACTCTCACCAAGCCCAAAGATATCGAGGCGTTCATTGGGCTTTGGAGTGGCACGGGGCCGGTTCGGTATGATTCCGCTGAAATTTCAAGAATTCTTGAAATACCGCTCAAAAAACTCATGCGCATTCATCAATCCCGACGTTATCATGGGCTTGGGCCCGACATCCGCAAACTTGAATACCCTTTTGAGGACGTCGTCATATGGGGGGCAACAGCCCAAATTATTTACCATTTTCTTGAGCTCGTGTATCCGCTTTTTAAAAACGGCGAGGATAGCACCTAAAATTTGGTGTAATCGGCATAGCTCTGAGCCCCAACCAGTTCGGGTTGCGCCCCGCATGTAATTCATAATAAATAGGTTTCAGGTTTCGGGTGTCAGGTGTCAGCAAACCGATGAATCAGGACAGAAGTCAGATAAGGTGCTTCATCTTTGAGTTTTTATTGTCTGTCATCTGTTTTCAGTGCTCTGTCCTTTATATCTTCCTGACACCCGACACCTGAATCCATATTGATTGGGCCTTTTGTAACAATTTTGGTGGACTTAACAATAGGGGATTCGCTTCAACCGGAGGCCGTTATATAATTCTATCGGGTAGATTTGCGGGTGTAGTGTTTTATCAGGCGGGCAATTGTGGTGATGATGATTCCAGCGCTCAATACCAGCAAAATTAAAGGTACCCAGACATAACCGTTGTAGGCCGGATCCTCTCTGGATACGGAGATGCCGACCATCGCAAATAAAAACACCAGTAGCAAAAATACGAGCACAATGATATAAGCTGTTTTTGAATTGTACCAGGGAATGACCGCTTTTCTGAATACCGGGTTTTTTGCAGAAGGCATTGTAATGTAATTTTAACCTGAATTGATCGTTTCAAAAATTCCCATAAAAAAGGATGAGACATCCCGCTTTGGCGGGAAAACGCAGCCATTGAGCGTGAGATTCGTTTTTGAGACGGCTTCTACTTCATCTTATCTGTACAGACATGAAAAATCAAGGTGTTGACATGGATCGAACAAATAAAGGGATTCAACAGATATTATCGTATTGCGGCCTTTTATTTATCGGCATTGCGGTTTTAAGTTTATTTTGGGGGTGCGCTGTGAAGTCTGATACGGTGCTGATCAAAGACACATCAAATGCTTTTGAAGCCGGCACGATTATTTCAACGAAAACAGGAAAGTCAGTGACTTTCGACGAGCTGATCGCTGACATAAGCAGCAGCCAAATTATTTTTGTCGGAGAAAAGCACACCAACGCCTCTCACCATGAGATCCAGTTGAAAATAATTGAGGCCTGCTTTAAGAACCACCATTCCATGAAGGTTGGAATGGAAATGGTCGATCGTTCCTACCAACCGGTGCTGAATTTATGGTCCGCCGGGTTGCTGGGAGAAGAAGATTTTTTGCGAAAAGTGCACTGGTATGCGAACTGGCGCTGGGATTTTGCATTGTACCGGGACATTTTCTTATTTATAAAGGAAAATAGAATTAAAATCGTTGCCCTGAATCTCCCCTTTCATATTCCGGCCCGGATTCGTGTCGGTGGAATTGACAATTTGGCCGCTGACGATAAATATTATCTTCCCAAAGAGATCGACACCTCCAATACGGCCCATCGAAATTATGCGCAGGAAGTATTTAATCGACATCAATTTAGAAGCAACGTCAGATTCGATGATTTTTATATGGCCCAGTGTGTCTGGGACGAAGTCATGGCGGAATCCATTGCGTCTAATCTGGGAAACAATAAGATCGTTGTTCTGGCTGGAAACGGGCATATTCAATATAAATATGGTATTCCGGATCGCACCTTTCGGCGCACCGGATCGCCATTTCGAACGATTTACCTGGCTTCGGTGGGAGAGGCGATTGAACTGGGTGTCGCGGATTATATCTGGATAACCCCTGCGAACTGAAATCCCAACGCTCATCTTTTTGCGGCTAGCTTTTACGTTAAGGATGCTATGGAAATTAAAGATCCGCTTGCCAATATCATTCTGGACGCATTATCCGCCCATATAGCGATTTTGGATAAAAACGGGGTGATCTTAAAAACAAATCGGGCCTGGCAGAATTTCGCCGATGCCAACCGGCTGAAGCTTCTTTCGGATGCATCGCCGCTTAATTATTTATCCATCTGCGATTTGGCCAGAGGCGAATCCTCGGAAGAAGCCAAAGTCGTTGCTGAGGGTATCCGGTCCGTCATTAAAGGGGAAATAAAAGAATTTCTTCTGGATTATCCCTGTCATTCTCCTTCCCAAAAACGCTGGTTCTATATGCGGGTCACGCGCATACCCGGACGCGGTCCGATGCGCGCTGTCGTCAGTCATGAAAACATCACGGATTTAAAACTGGCCGAGGAAGCCCTAAAAATTCAAGAGCGGGATCTTGAAGCGCAACGAACAAATCTTGAAGAAACCAATACTGCCCTAAAAGTATTGCTGAAACAGCGCGAGCAAGACAGAGTCGACCTGGAAAACAAGATCTTAAAAAATATCAGAGAGTTGATTTTGCCTTATGTGGATAAACTGAAAGAAAAAAGCCTTAAAACCGGCGCAAGAACGCTCGTCGATATCATCGATTCCAATCTCAATGATATTGTCTCCCCGCTTTTGCAGCGACTGGCAACTGCAAAAATCATTTTGACACCCCAGGAGATACAGGTGGCAGCCCTGGTCAAGGCAGGCAAATCCAGCAAAGAAATTGCGGATATTCTGAATGTTTCGACGACTACCATCAGTTTTCATCGCAGAAATTTAAGAAAAAAGCTCGGGCTGGACCATTCCCGAAAAAATTTAAGGGCCCACCTGCTTTCGATGGCCGATTAGCCTTAAAGATAAATCGTACTTCTCAACAGGCTGTAATGCTCACAAAAAAAGGGCAGTGTCTAATGACGGCTGCCCTTGATAATTTAGGTTTCGGTCCGCTATCCGGCCACATCAATTCCTAAATTGCATCCCAGTGGAGTATCGCATTCAAGATTTCTATAACGGGTATCTTCATGACCGTTTTCTCTTTCCTCTTCGG
>JASFIU010000006.1:0-36589 GCA_050122495.1 Desulfobacterales bacterium
TCCAGTTCCGCATTTTCTCCATCAAAAAAACCCAATACATGCCACGATTTTTTATTTACTGTATTTTCCTCTGCCAACATCGACGAACAAATTAACAGAGATCCCAGTAATACGATTGAAAGTTTATTCATGAATTAATCTCAACGTATGCATAAAAAATTAGATCTTCCCCATTTTTTGTTTGATCGAACAACGGACTATCTTTAACTATTTTATATCTCAATTTGTGTGTAATTTACAACAGGGAAGGTAACCTTTTATTTCATACCATCCATATTTATGCTTCCGCTTATAACTGGTGAGATATTTGCAGGAATTTTTACATCGCCCGAATCGACAACTGCAGGATGTGTTTATATTGTATGGATTTCACCCGAACGCATGAAAATGATGGCCGCATTAAGCAGTTCAAGAGTTAATTTTTCAAATCATGAGGACCACCAGGAATACCGCCATCATGAGGAAGACTGCTTCGGGTGGAACGTAGATAGGCGAATGGAGTCTTATAAAGGAGATTGGAAACACGGGACATATAGATGTCTGCATAGCCTTCCAGCTGACGCGCAAGATAGCTTTTATCGAAACCCGCACGTGTGAGAAGGCCCCAGTGTGGATTAAAAATCTCCTGTGCTTCCTTTGCTAGAGGTTTAATGCGTTCATCTATAGATGAAATTTTTTTGGTAAGATCGTTCATTTGACTATTAAGTTCACCTAAAGGCAAGCTGGTCTTTGGCCCATACCCATTCTTAATACGTTGGGTGTAAAGCTGGAGCCGAACTTGTTCTTGCTCCAGGTTGGCTTTTTTACCCATCATAAATGTTAAATCAGCTTGCCGTTCACGAAATTCATATAAACAAGCTAATTCTTCCTCTAATTCGCGCAAGACAAGTCCTGTTCGCCACCTGAGTATGCTCTTGGTCACATGCACATCTGATTCTACATGATCACCGATGTACATGAGCTGACTGCCCTGTAATCCGAAGGCGTCTTCCACCAGTTTTGCATTACCACCAGCATAAATAGAGCCCTCTTTCAGAGATCCAACTGCCCGCCTAAGCAATCCCTCCTCGGTAACGACTTCAAAGGCAGGCTGATCGCGTAGAAAGAAATTAGGTTTGTCCGCTGATACAATGACCATGTCAAATAGATCACGCCATGTCGCTCCATCCTGCAGTTGAGGATCAAACGTATAAGCCATGATACCGCTTACAAATTCCCATTCTGAATTGGTGATGAGCACAAGCTTTTTGCCGGCGTGCCTCTGATCGAGCAGGGCAAGAGTGATTTCAGTATCTTCTACAACGTAACGGGCCGGGTCTTTCAGGATTTCATCTTTAAGCATCCCCTCGGCGTAAGCGGCATCCAGATTGCCAACTATCCGTTCTGCAAGGTCCGCGTATCCCATCACTTCAGGGAACTCATTGCGATCAAGCTTATCAACAAGCTGAGCGTACATGCATGCTACGGGAATATCGAAAAGCGTGGTCAGCAGCAACCAGCGGTCTTCACGAATATCTACAGTCGTTCTCGAGTAGACTCTGCGCATTGAATCAAAATCAAGCGGTCTGGTCCCGTGGAATGCGCGTTTAACATACCCAAAACGATTTGGCTTCACGATGTTACCAAGTTTTTTATCGATGACAAGTCCACGGATTATCATCTTTGGAACATGCTCGAGATTCTCAACCGGCCAGCCGATTTCCAGCAATTTTCGCTTTAAATAATCATACATTGCCCGTTCCCAACGTTTGACATCGTAATGGATCAACGTGTAATCCATGTCGTAGCCGATCGCTTGGATGGAGCGCATATTCAGGGTGCGGTTTGTAAAAATGTTTCGTTCGATTGGGATCGGCAATGTTGGATTATCCATTGTCTGTATCCTTTATTTTGGTTAATTGGATCTGATAATCATCAAAGCCTTTGTTCAATCATCAGTCAAATACGAAGTCGTGATATATATTGGAATGGCCAACAATTTTAAAAAGTTATGATGACTCTTATTAGCTGCCAATAAAGTTCCGTCTATTCCTTTGAGAAGCCAATTACATGAGCAATTCCATAAATAGCTTCAACATTTTGTTCGCGCATGATAGGAAATAATTTAACTATGAGTGTGATAGTTTTTCTATCTTTGGATTTAACTCTCACTTTCAATTGCTCCATTGTTCCATCTGTAATTACGCTTCCTAAAATCCTGTCCGCATCTGGCAAATCAGATAATACAACAAAATTGCTAAATTTTTTGCCAATGACCTCCTGCGGATCATAACCAAGTAATGAGTTTATATCGGGTGAAACATATTCAATGGTATATTTTAAATCTACCTCAAACAGAATTTTCCTATTTGATTCTTTAACACGCTGAAATCCTGCATAGTCTTCTGAGTGATCATTATCTACTAGTCTTGGGCCTGTAACATTTAAAGCGGAGCCGCAAGAGGTCCTGGCATAAACCGTACTTTTCCCAATATTGGCTACCATTGAAATTTCCTTTAAGTATTAAGAAGAATAAGAATATTGCAAATAAGAGCAATATAACATTTACAAGGTCAGGGTTTGAAAGAGCTTTTTTTGAATTAAATCATGATATTTCTAGTTTTAGTGATAGCCCTGCCCGGTTAGTGAATTGTTAGAGAAAAGTTAGGAATTGCTTAGGCCTTGATTACAGTGTCAGTCAAAAATGTTTAGCAGCAGTATGATTGTACAAATAGGGAAAAGGGAGAAGTAAGAATTGCATATATAAATTTGGAACCGCTGAAAACCTATTCAGCATGGCATTTATTCATATGAAATCTTTTGATTGGCTCGTATTCTTATGGACTTTTCTAATATCTTCTACGAGAGTATCAAAAACATTTTAAAATCTGTCGATGGCTCTTTTGGATTCAAATTCAAATTGTCAGTCGAAAAGGTAATAAGCTCTTAAACCATATTTTTCAGTACCGAACTGCCTTTGGATTTTACACGAATGACATCCGCTAGGTAGCTATCGATGTCAGCCATTTTATGTTTCGGTATATACGAGCACGCGCCTCCGCGAATGGATTTAACCCGGTTTTGCGCACTGATGTCATGGGCTGTAAGCATCAAGGCCGGAATCTTTTTTTGCTTGACCAGTTTGAGCAACGCTGATCCCTTCACTCCTATTATATCTATAATTGCGGCGTCATAGGATTTTTTTTCGAGCAATTTTTTCGCGGTCTCAAAATTGGAGGTTGTGTCGATAATACAAGCATCCAACAATTCCTCTAAGCTTTCCAACACATCCTGTTCGCCATCGACAATTAATATTCGTTTCTTTGATAGCATTTCATTCATAACCTTACCTTCCCTCAATCCTTTGTGCTGGGATTCGGTATTTTACGCTGATAACAATAAGATTAAAGTCAACCTCAATACTTTTTTTATATAAAAACGACACTAATTACAGTTAGGCTGCAACTCTTCAGATGTCCTGATTTTTCTACCTTGATACAAAAACGGATGCGATTATAGAAATACATCTTGATATTTTGGCTATTGCAGATTGTACATGTACAATTAAAACATAGCTAAAAATAGTGGATAGATGTTCGATTGGCGTTATTTTATGATTAATAATTTATAAGCCAGCATTCAGGAGACAAAATATTTTACCATATTCATCCAGTTGCATGAAACCACGAGGTATTCGAGATACATTCTACGATTGAGGAAGCTATGAGGGATATATTGGGGTGAGCGTCTTCACAATGTGAGAAAGTTATTTATTTGAGATGCAAGATGTTCATCTGCTCTTTTAAGGTTTGAAAATATTTTGAATAATCATCTGGCGCGCAAAAAGAAAGTTTCTATATCTCAATTTGTGGCCAGATGACTTTTTTAGTTATTTTTTTTTGCTTTTTTTCTTAGCTTTTTTCGATTTCTTTTGCTTCTTTTCTTTCTTTTCTTTCTTTTTCGCCATGGTGTTCACCTCCTTTCTAGATTTAATCTCTTTTAGGGGTTAATCCCCCACAGCTTGCTGCGATGGAATCAGTTTCGCCTAAAAAGCATCCCCGCGGCAGGCCGCGGGGAGGCTCGTTGTATATTTCAGACTGTGGTCACCCGGACCATTCGTTAGATTTATGTTAGACTACTATTCATTTTATATTAGGGTGTCAATCGAAAAGGCCAATCAACAACTATTGATGCATAGATTTACCGTTTTATTAATAGGTTATCGACCAGATATTTTTCATCTTTTACCTATTATTAGCAGTAAATCCTATATTTGCAGGTAAGCTTTTTTTGGAGGATGAGATGATTCTGCCAACGTAATTCTAATATCCTTCTAATCATCCACTAACACTTAAAAAATATCATATAACATTAAGTCTATTAGTATGGGTTTAGAGGTAGCAATATGTATATATTGGTTTTAGCAATTATTGCATTGTGGTTTTATTCGGTTTATGCCTTTGCGACATGGAGATTTCACTACTGCTCAAATAAGGGTAGAGTACTTGAAACCGTATTGCATGATCGCGTTACAAATTTATATCTCAGATTTACAGCAGGGACTGTTTTAGCATTAATTTTTTATATCATTTAATTTCAGTACACTTTGAAGTTGAGATATGCTTCTAAAATTACCCCCGCAATTGATAAAATTCTAAATGCGATTGGTCAAAACATGAAGTCTCGATAGTTCACTCATTCCAGAAATATCTCTTTAATTTTCAAAACCAGCATTAGACTCTTTTCAAAAAAAGCCACTGGAATATTTTGTGTGCTGTCATTTTGGGGTTAATTGCAGATTGCGCAGCGACAAATCTAGAATATTTCAGCCTCTCGTATATTGTAGACTTCGCGTCTGAACCACCAATTCCGATTTATTATGAATTCGTTATGCATATCGGCCCTGTAACCCGGATGACCCGTACAGGGCTCTTCGGCCGACACCGATTACTTCTCAATCTTCTCGGCGGCATCCAGGATGGCTTCGACATATTTGTTGTAACCGGTACAGCGGCAGAGATTACCGGCGATAGCGTGCCTGATCTCTTCTTCGTTGGGGCGCGGGTTCTCTGCCAAAAAGCCTTTGGCCACCATCACCATGCCCGGGGTGCAAAATCCGCACTGAAAGGCCCCATGATCCAGAAACGACTGCTGCAAGGGATGCAGTTCATCA
Organism: Desulfobacterales bacterium; assembly: GCA_050122495.1. Taxonomy (GTDB): domain Bacteria; phylum Desulfobacterota; class Desulfobacteria; order Desulfobacterales; family JAHEIW01; genus JAHEIW01. Next base: position 5,153 of record JASFIU010000006.1, read on the forward strand.
TCATCAGCCACCCCTTCGACGGTTTCAATCGCTTTATCCTGGGCTTCCACGGCCAGGAGCAAACAGGAGGCAACCGGCTTATCATCGAGCAGCACCGTGCAGACACCGCACTCGCCTTCATTGCAGGCCCTTTTTGTTCCGGTCAAACCAAAATTCTCCCGGAGGACCTCGAGCAAGGTCCGCCGGACGTCAATTTCGTCTTCGTAGATTTCACCGTTTATGGTGAAGCGCATCAGCTGTTTCATTAAACTTCCTCCTTGATCTTACGGCATCAACCGCCGCCAAACATCTTTTCCATGATGAGGATTTCGTCAACATCGGGATCGAGCTTCCAGATGACCTGGCGGGTCTTTGCATTCGCGACCAGCCCGCCGATGGGATCCTCCCATACCTGCTCCATTATTTTGCGGGCCTCTTCTTCCGTCACCTGTCGGGTCTCCTTTTTCCCCATAACTCGCACGGTAATTAATTTTTCCATGGGTTATCCTTTATTCGATTTGGGCTCGTGAAGTCAGCAAGGCCCTCTGGGTCAACGCACCCACAGTTGTTTTTCTGTACTCGGCCGAGCCTCTCAACGGTGATGAACGCGGTTGGGCCTCCTCGGACGCCTTTTGGGCAGCTGCTTTTACGGTTTCAGGGGTAAACGGATTGCCTTTCAGAATTGACTCGGCTTCAACAGCCCGAATAGGGGTTTGACCAACGGCGCCGAGACAGATCTTTGCCTCAGTACATGTGTCCTGATCCAGGGCGATCCAGGTGGCCACATTGCATATTCCCAGGGCCTTGGCCCCTCTCTGGGCATACTTGATGTATGTGCCGCCGCCATGGAAGGGCAGGGGGGGCACCTGCAGTTCTCCCACCAATTCATCGGATGTCAAAATCGTTTTACCCACATTGGTGATGAAATCTTCGACCGGCACGAGCTTTTCCCCGGCCCCGTTGATTATCTTGACCTGGGCGCCCAGCGCCACGAGGCCTGGGACCATATCGGCCGAGGGCAGGGCACTGCATACATTTCCCACCACCGTACCCAGATTGCGGATCTGGATCGAGCCCAGGGTGGCGGCGGCCTGGGAGAGAATGGAATAATGGCGCTGGACTTCCGGTGAGGTCTCGACGGCGTGGATTGTCGCCAGGGCCCCGATGCGCAGTCCCTGCTCCTTTTTATAATTAATCGCGTCAAGATCCGGAATATTTTTTAGGGCGACCAGATATTGGGGCACCACCGCCCGCCTTTTCATGTTTAACAGGAGATCTGTTCCGCCGGCAAGGGGCGTGGCCGCCTTATTGTGCCTCGAAAGGAAATCGACAGCCTCTTTCAGGGTTTGCGGCGCCACGTATTCAAATTTCGGTAATCTTCTTACGGATGGATATTTCTTCACTGCTCGCCCTCCTTTTTGGCCTTAAGTGCTTCGAAGACCTTTTCAGGTGTAAATGGCGGTTCAACCAGCCGAACCCCCACGGCATCTTCAATTGCATTTCTGATGGCCGCCATGATTGCGGTGGTGCAGGTTTCTCCGGCCCCCTTGGCGCCAAAGGGCCCCAGGGGGTCATGCACCAAAACATGATGATTTGTGAGCTTGGGGACATCCAGGGCCGTAGGGATTTTATAGGTCCGCATGGATCCGGTGAGGGGCACCCCTTTTTTGTTATAAAGGCTTATTTCGTAAAGCGCCTGGCCGATCATATGCGCCGATCCGCCATCCATCTGCCCTTCCACCAGCAATGGATTTATGGGCCGGCCGCAATCGTCCGCAGCCACAGAATTGAGCAGGGTGACTTTGCCGGTCTCCGGGTCGACCTCAACTTCCACGGCCTGGGCTACAAAACTGAAGGAGGGGGTAAATTTTTCACAGTAGCCCTGGGAGAAGTCTGCAATCTCAGCTCCCGGAAAACTCCAACTGCCGCTGCCGTAAAGGGATTTGCCCACACCGTAGTAAGCGTTGCGCACCGCCCGCAGAAAGGAAATTGACTGATCCGGTGTATCTTTGGCATATATTTTCCGGTCTCTGAAAACCAAATCCTCCGGTTTGGCGTCCAGCATGTCCGCGGCAACTTCGGCCAGCTTGCGTTTGGCATCCTCGGCTGCCGCGATGACCGCATTGCCGCTCCAGGTGGTGCACCGGTCACCAAACATCCCTGAATCCAGAACACCGTCGTGGCTGTCTTCCATCTCTATCTGGACATCTTCAAAATCCACGCCCAAAACTTCAGCCGTCATCTGGGCAAAGACCGTGTCACATCCCTGACCCAGTTCCGTGCCCCCATGGATGAGCTGCACGGTGCCGTCTTCTCCGATCTTGACAACCGCCGAGGAGGCGAAGTGGCCCCCCATGCGGCAGCCGGATATCTGGGCCCCGCAGGCGAACCCGATTCCGCGGTTGGGCACCTTGTTGATCTGCTTTTCTTTCCAGCCGATGACCTCCACCACCTTTTCAACCGCCTTTTCAAGACCGGTGCTGGAAATCGTCGAGCCGCTGGGCAGGGTTTCGCCCTGCTTGACAATGTTTTTGCGCATGACTTCAAGAGGATCGAGACCCAGATCTTTGGCCAGCATATCGATCATGGAGTTGAAAACATAGCCCGCGATAACCTGTGACTGGCCGCGCACCGCGCCACATACCGGCAGATTCGTATAAACCCGCGTGGCATCGTATCTTACATTAGGAACCCGAAAGGGCAGGGCATTGAACAATCCAAAAAGGTAGAGGTTCAGGGCGGCCACACTCAGATAGGCGCCGCCGTCGGACATATATTTACAGTCCATGGCCACCAGGGTGCCGTCTTTTTTTATGCCGGCCTTGAGCCACACATGCTTCTCGTGCCGTTGGCGGTAGGTGCCGATGATATCCTCCTGGTTGACGACGATTTTTACGGGCCGCCTGGCCTTCTGGGCCAGGCGGACGGCACAAAAATCGAGGTCCAGGGCTTCATGTTTTCCGGAAAAGGCGCCCCCGATGTATGGATTTACAATTCTGATCCTGTCCAGCGGTATGCCCAACCCCCATGCCAGATGCCGCCATGTGATATAGGGGCTTTGTTTGGAACCCTGGAAAAGGATCCTGCCCGAGCCATCTACGCTGGCAAGGGCCGCGTGCGGCTCGATAAAGCCGATGGCCACCCGCTGGGTGGCCAGTTTTTTCTCCAGCACGTAATCACACGATTTAAAGGCTTCATCCACATCCCCGTATTCAAACTGACAGGTGGTGCCGATATTGTTTTTGGCATGATCATGAACTAATGGGGCGCCCTCCTTGAGGGCCTCTTCCCAGCTGAGAACAGGGGGCAATTCCTCGTAGGTCACCTCGATGAGATCGAGGGCATCTTCGGCGGTGTCCTCATCCTCGGCCGCCACGGCTGCCACGGTCTCACCATAATGGCGGACCTTGTCAAAGGCAATCGGCGGGCGGTCTGCATACTGCTTCATAAAGCCAACGACGATGCCGGGAAAATCCTTTCCCGTGATCACGGCCCTGACGCCGGGCAGCTTTTCGGCCTTGCGGGTGTCGATGCTCTTGATCTTTGCGTGTGCATAGGGGCTTCGCAGCAGCTTGCCATGCAGCATCCTCGGCATGACCAGGTCATCCGCAAAAGTCGCCGTTCCCGTCACCTTGACCCTGCCGTCAATCCTCGGCACGGGCTTTCCTACAACGCGATAATCATTATCCTGCATGTGTTCCTCCCTGCATTTTAGTTAATTTGATTTCTTCTTTGCCCGAGATGACATCATCGATGCAGATTTTCTCCCGTTTGAGATATTCGTCGCCAAAGGTTTTATCTATGGCCCCTTCCTGGAAGAGCTTGACGGTGATAAGCACCCGCAGACGCCGCTTGTCGATCTTATTCACTCCTGTCAGGGGCCAGCCGTCAAGAATCTCCAGTCTTTCGGGCCATTGAAAAATGGCGCTGCCCTGTTCCTCCATGAACTGTTGGACTTCTTCAAAGCTGATGGTCTGCCCCTCTACCGGCTGAATAAATGCACATAGCTTTTCCCCCAGCTTATCGTCGGGCATACCGACAACCGCAACGTACATCACCTTTGGGTGCCTCACCAGCAGATCTTCGACCGCTTCCGGATAGACATTCTCGCCCCCCCGGATAATCATATCTTTTTTGCGGCCTTCAACAACAAAGCGTCCATCAGGCCGTTGCGACATTAGATCTCCTGAATGGAAAAAACCCTTTTCGTCAAACGCCTTTTCATTCTCTTCGGGGTTTCTGAAGTAACCTTTGAGATTGAGGAATCCTTTGGCAACCATTTCGCCGATTTCCCCCTGCGGCACTTCTTCATTTTTGTCATTGAAAATCTTGATTTGGACCAGGGGGTCGATGTACATCGGGTAGCCGACCGTATGCAGCTGCGGCTCCTTCGGGCTGTCCCAGCGGTTGCAAATCAGGGGGCCCTCGGCCATTCCAAAATGGTTGACTAAATTAACGCCCAGCTCGGTCATGCAAAACTCGGCAAGCTCGGGCTTTACCTTCTGGGCGGCTACGCCCATTACACGCAGGGAGGAAAGATCATATGTCTCGCGCAGTTCCCGCGCATCCTGCCAATAGGTGACCTGCACGGGGATCAATAGCGTGTGGGTGACACCATATTTTTGGATCAGCTCGTAGCTCTCCAACGGCCTGGGCGATTTTGTCATGACCACCGTCGCCCCCATAAACAGGGCCGGGCCGGTCATACCGGTGAAAGAGGCATTGTGTTCAACCGGAATAACGATAAGGGCGACGGACTCCTGGGTATACCCGGCCAATCTGGCATACCCCTCGAATTGACAGATATAATCATTATGGGTTCTGGGTATTCCTTTGGGTAAACCGGTTGTCCCGCCTGACAGTTGCTCACAGCATATGTCATTGGGGTCCGGCTTGACGTCATCGAGATAATCTGCTGGAACTTCAGTTTCAACCGCTTGCTCCAGAAGCGCATCCAGACTCAGCCACCCTTGCGCCGGCTTTTCGCCGGCGACTATAAAGACTTCTAAATAGGGATGCGAGTCCTTCATCTGCTCGACCATTTGCACGTAATCGAACCTTTCAGCGCCCATTACGCAAATCCCGCGGGCACGGTGCAGCCCGATTTCATGATTGACTTCAAGTTTGCGATGTCTTGGGAGACACATTATGGGTATGGCGCCGATCCGATTCAGGCCGAAAAAAAGATAGAAAAATTCAATCACATTGACCATCTGAAGAACAAAAAAGTCCCCGTACCGAACACCGATTTTTTTGAGGTGAACGGCCATGCGGTTTGACTTTTCATACAATGCCTTCCAGGTAACCGCTTTGGTATCATCGGCAAAAGCCACTCTATCGGGGAAGATATTGGCATTGCGCTCGAGCAGGTCACACAAAGTCCAGTTGCGCCAGAATCCTCCCGCAACATACCGGTCGATTTCCTCCGGCGTGAAAGGATGCCAGCCGTCAATAATTTCCCGATGCGTCATTATTGCCACCTCCTTTTTATTCAACAAAAAAGGTTTCAGGTGTCGGGCCTTCGCCGCGCCGAAGCGGCTACGGCCGCGCAGGCGGGTGTCAGGTGTCAGGCAAATAGCTCGCAGCTGATAGCTCACAGGCTGGGATGCTGGGAAGCTTGGAGGCTATAAGGTTGAAATGCTTTCAAATAATTGAGCTTTCCAGCCTCCTGGCCTTCCAGCTTTATAGCCTGTCCCTATGCATTTCTGACACCTGAAACCATAGCCATAAAACCGTTTAAAGGGCTCAGCCGTCTCAGTATTTACCAAACAACTTTTGTAACATATTTCTAGATCGGACACTATTTCCCCTGAAAACCGAGCTGATGGGATAAAGATTCAGCCGCATTTCTTAATGCCAGCTCGATTATTTTTTCTTTTTCCGAACTGAATCGTACAACAGGCACCGGAACGGTAATCGACGCTGTCACGCTGCGGTGCAGATCAAATATCGGAGCCGCCATGGCGATAATATGCTCTTCATTTTCGCGCAGGCTGTAAGCAATGGCTCCGGCGCTGATTTGCTTTAGCTGGCGCATCAAAACCTTTTTATTGGTGATGGTTTCGGGGGTCAGCGGTTTTAATTTGACAGAAGCCAGGTAGTTTTTTAGCTCTTCAGCGCTAAAATAAGCCAGGATGGCTTTGCCCGCAGCGGTCGCATATAAAGGCGCTCTTTCTCCGACGTCAATTACCTGCTGAAGAGACTTAGAGCAAAGTTCTTTCGAGACAATTTGAATATTATTTTGCTTGCGAATGGCGATGAGTGCCGATTCCCGGGTTGAATTCACCAGTGCTCTGAGAATGGGGGCCCCCAGCTGAACGATATCAGAACTGGCCAGATAACGGCCGGCCAGATGCAGAATCTCCGGCCCGATTCTGTATCGCCTGCTAACGGCATCAAAGCTCAGATATTCACGCGCGACGAGCGTGGCAAGCAGTGCTGACAGACTGCTTCCCGGAATGCTCAGAGACTGGGAAAGGTCCTTGTGACTCAGGCCCTCCCGGGTATCAGCGATGAACTCTAATATCTGAAGGGAGCGGTCCGCAGATTTAACCATAGGAATTACCTAAATTCACGTATGTGAATGAAAATCTCATTTATGAATCATGGTACGGCAAACAATCTTTTCTGTCAACCCTAAAATGACCCTGAATTTGAATTTTAAACGCGCGGGTGCTTTCTCTAAAAAAGAAGAGCAAAATTTTAGCTGTAAATGAAAAAATGGAAGCGGTTAGCCGCTTGACGAAAAGGAAAAAAGTTGATTTAACATCGGCGCCTGTAAAAGATGAAAATGGGATCCTATCAAAAACCATAAGGAGGATAAATCAATGGACACCTATGAATGCACGGTATGTGGTTATTTGTATAATCCGGTGGAAGGCGACCCGGATAATGGGATCGAGCCGGGGACGTCATTTGAAGCAATTCCCGATGACTGGGTGTGTCCGGTTTGCGGCGCATCAAAGGATATGTTTGAGATTGCGGAATAGGCAAAAATAAAGCGTATCAGCACAGAAAGCGCGTTTCTCTAGAAAATGGCGTTACATCCGCCTGTGTTGATAGATTGATCACCGCAAAGGCGGGTAGGGGAGACAGCCTATTTCAATTTTACTTTTTTTAAGCGGCCATCACGGGTTTTCGGTTTTTGCACGGCTTCCCCCCAGCGCTTGAAAAGATCGTGTTCAATGCCGATGTAGTCGAATACCTTTCCGATCGTCTGATCGATAATATCCTCAAGGGTCTTCGGCTGGTGATAAAATGAAGGCACCGGCGGCAGTAAGTGGGCCCCCATTTCGGCGGCCAGGGTCATCAACCGAAGATGCCCGATGTGCAGCGGGGTTTCCCGGACCACCAGAACCAGCTTGCGCTTTTCTTTTAAGGTCACATCCGCAGCCCGGACCAATAAATTTTCATTGTAGGCATTGGCGATACCGGACAATGATTTAATGGTGCAGGGAATAACCACCATGCCTTCGGTCAAAAAGGATCCGCTGGCAAGTGATGCGGCCATGTCTTTATGATCATAGACGAAATCAGCCATGGCTTCGACCCGGTCGGGCTTATAGCTGGTTTCGATCTCGATATTTAACCTGCCGGCCTTTGAGATAATCAGATGGGTTTCAAATTCCGTTTCCCTCAGTAATTCCAGCATGCGAACACCATAGGTGACCCCACTGGCACCGGAGATGCCGACTACGATTCGTTTCGCCATAAATATTTCCTCTATTTATCCTTTTTGTTAACTGCAAAGGTGCGATCATGTGAGCATAATCAACCGCAGACTCACGCAGATGGTCGCAGACCTTTTGTTCGGCCGACCCGGCCGAACAAAAACATCATCCCGCTTCGCGGGAATAAATTCCCTTTTCTAAATTTGGCTGAGTTATTCGTATTAAAAGCAAGTATCTTTTACTTAAAATTTTCTTGTTTGGTTGCTAGATAACTGCCGATAATGGTTTAATTTGCCCGAAGGGCATGACAGTTAATATCTGGCCGGGTCGGCCAGATATTAGTCTGCGATAGTCTGCGTGCGTCTGCGGTTAAATGATTAAATCCCCAAGAATTTGCGCCTTATTGAACAGATTTGTTGAAAATTTGATCGAACAGCTCAACAGCTTCTTTACCAAACTCCGGTGTGTTCAGATGAAGATCCACTTCGACGACGGGCACATCTGAATTCAGCAGTTTTTTGAGTGTATCTGCAAATATTTGGTCTGCATCGGGATCATAAAGAGGCCCTCCTTCCCTGTCAAGGGAGCTCCAGCCTTTTAATGGAATGAGAACGGCGCAGGGGGCCTTGGAAGCGTTTAAACGGTCCGCAATGATCTGAGCGGCCTGCTGCAACTCCTCTGCGCTGGTTCTGACCTCAATTCGGAGTTTATCGATTATCGCCTGAGGCCTTCCCTGATAACGTTCCAATAGCTCCGGCCGTCCGCCGACACTGAGCATGTCCAGCCCCGACGGCGCAACAATTTGGGGGACACCGGATTCGCTGGCCGCCAGCAAGCGGTCATCACCGGCCGCACAGTTGCCGTCCAGCATCTGTTCAACAATCCCCCGACTGACAAAGTCGATAACGCCGCTGAACCAGCCTTCGCGTATCAGTTCATCCATGGCCCGGTCTCCGCGGCCCTGGGCATGGCAGGGTACCGGGATATAGCCCTTATCACGCAGGTAGTGGATTGAAGGCTCGACAGCGCGTTCCGCAAAACCAAAACTGGTGATGGCGACTACCGGCTGATCAAATTCGACCTTCCAACCCGGTGACAATTCAACCATACCGCATATCGCCCCCACCGCATTGATAAGCTGGGTTTTTAGGATCGGGTTTATTTCGACCACATCAACCACGGTATTCAACATGGTGATATCTTTGGTGCCGACATACTTACCCACGTATTTGGGGTGGGCCGCCATGCTGGATGCCATCAGCTTGGGCATCCCAAAGGGCAGCGAACGCATGATGCTGGTGGCAACCAATGATGCCGTCCCGCCGCCGACACCCAAAACACCGTGCACTTTTCCTTCTTCCATCAGGCGCCGGACAATTTTCTGCGCACCGCGTATCTGATTTTCTGTCGCCTTTTCACGTTCGGTTCGATAAAATTGGCGCACTTCTTCTATATTGATACCACCTTCGTTAGCAACTTCCTCACAGGTAATATCGCCGGCGAAAAAGGGCTCCTGTTCCATACTGAAATCCAGCAGCAAAGCATTGTGGCCTTTGGACTCGATGAGTTCCTTAACCATTTTAAACTCAGCCCCGCGCGTATCCAGATTCGCTATGATCAAAATTGTTTTTTTAGCCATTTTTATTTCATCCCATCATTTTTTTGGTCGTTTTTTAAGACTGGCCCTAAATGTATCCCAGAATTCTCTGTCGGTATCCTTCCAGGCGGCGCCCCAGCGCCGTTCAAAATACGAGGCCGGCAAACGTTCATGCCAGGATTCCCAGGGGTTGCGACCTTCCTTTTGGGCGGTTAACACATCAATCAAGTAATCCGTTATGTTTGCCAGCTCCTCTTTAGGCAAATAGGCAACCGCGCCTTCTTTGATCGATCGCACGAGGTTATCCGGGCTCCAGGCATGTGCTGTCAGCATAACCGCCGGTATGTTTTTGCGGGTCGCAATATCCAGCAGGCCGTAGCCATCAACTCCCATGATATCCAAAATCACCAGGTCAAACTGTTGGGATTCCAACAGTTCCTGGGCCTCTTCAAAAGCGGTGGCTGTTACAACCTCACACATGGGCAGCAGGTCGACCAGCGTATCGAGAACATCTCGCTCATCATCTACTGCCAGAACCCGTTTGCCGTCCAACAGTTTTTTTTCGGTCATCTTCGAACTTTCCTCTCACGATGTCTTCTGCAAATTAATATCCACAGATTAACACAGAGATAGGCAGATCAAGAAGCTACATTTATCACGAAAACACGAAACAAAGGAAACACGAAAAGTAAAAATAAAATTAAATATTTGTTTTCGTGCTTTTAAGCTTTCGTGTTTTCGTGATTAAAACCTAAAATTAATCTGCGTTAATCTGCGTAATCTGCGGATGATTTAAGCTCTTTGGGTTTAATGCTAAAGCCCCAACTCAGACCATCTCCCTTTAACCTTTTCCACCATTTCCTCATCCAGTTCTATCGGAATGGGCTTCTTTTTCCAGTCATAGGGGATCGTGGCATCCAGTAAAAGCCGGCCGGTTATCTCTCTGGCTTCGATCGGAAGGGAAGGATCAAGCGGCGTTGATCGGCCGCGTTTGATCACCTGGGAACGGTTGGGCTGGAACCGGAAACTGAGCGCATACATGACCCGGGGGATATCCCAGGGATCAATATCCTCATCCACCACGATGACCGTTTTAAGACCGTAAGCGCCCATCTCGGTGGAAATGGCGGCGGTTAAAACCTGATCGGCATGTCCCGGATACATCTGCTTCATGGAGATGATGGCCAGGAAGCGTCCCGAACCTTCCGGCGGGCAGTAAACCGCTTTCAGACCGGGTATTTTCATGGCCAACAGCTGTTGCCACAGGGTTGCGCCGTATGAAAGCGCCATGGTCATATGGGTATCGGTGACAGCTCTGCCCACAGTGGTTCCCCACAATATAGGATTGTTTCTATGCGTGACACATTTGACATCGATAAAATTGCGCGGATCCGTACCGACTCCCGAATAGTAACCGGTATACTCGCCGAACGGTCCTTCTTCCATAAATTTATCGGCATCCACTTCGCCTTCGATGATGATTTCAGCATGGGCCGGCACCGGAAGATCTACGGTTTCTCCCTGGACCACTTCTACCGCCTCGCCCCTTAATGCCCCGGCGACATCATATTCGGAGACAAACGCGGAAACGCGCGCCGCCCCCAAGACAAACAGCAAGGGGTCGCAACCGATAACGGAAGCTACCGGCATGGGTTTGCCCATGGCCTGGTACTTCTTGAGCATGATGTCAGCGTGTTTCCCCTTGATGAACTGGGTGCCGATTTTGTCTTTCTCAAGCAGCTGACTGCGATAAGTTCCCAGATTAATCCATCCGGTTTCAGGATCCTTGCTGATGATGAAATGGGCGGTACCGATATAACGACCGCCGTCCAGCGGATACCATTGGGGTACCGGAAATTTGAACAGATCAATATCATCACCGGTCAGGATGTTTTCTTTGCAGGGCGCGGTTGAGGCCTCCACCATTTGGGGCGGTGTCAGGTTCTCACCCAGTTTGGCCCACTCTTCATAAAGGTCCACCAGCGTAGATTCCAGGGGCAGCCCCATAATTAAAGCCAGGCGCTGGGTTGTGGTGCAGACACTGGTAATCACCGGCGTATCATAATCTTTTACGTTTTCAAAAAGAAGCGCCGGACCGCTTTGCTCTTCATTGAGCTTGGCAATATGCGACAACTCCAGGTTCCAGTCTACTTCGGCGGTGATCCGTTTGCACAGACCTGTTTCTTCACCCTTGGCAACAAAATCCCTCATGTCTTTCATGAAAAAATCCTCCTTTCTAAAATTAAATTAAAGGTTTTAAAAAAATTATCTAAATTATTGTTTTTATGATTTAATCTCTTTTACAATTTATCATAAGCTGCTCGCAGTTGAGATGTTTATGCAATTAGATTTCCTCCTCAGGTGCGCTGATGAAGCACCATGTGTTAAAGCAGATATTTTGGGTTAAGAATATGTGCTCTAGGGAATTTTAATGCGTTTCATGGCCTGTTCCTTCAGGAGTTGAAGGCCGGTTTTAGCGCCGAGGACCGATTCCGTCTTGCGCTGGCTCCATACGGTTTCCGGGCGAGCCTGGACGATAAACATATTTTCCGGAAAAGAAATATCCTTATCAATGGCCCATTCAATATCCATGGGCCGGCCGTAATGGTTTTCGATATTTTTGGCAGCAACGACCAGCGCTTTTATCTCATCGTCCGTCAAACAGCAGGCGCACTGCATGTCTTCATCCACATCCGCGTCAACGACTTTCCCTTTTTCCAGATCATACACGCATTCGATGTGCTTGGTGGAAATTGATCTTTCATTTATTTCCATCATCACCTTATCGACGACGAATTTATCCGGGTTGACAGAACCCGATACCACTGTTTCCCCCAACCCCCAATTGCCTTCAATAAGCACCTTGGATATATCTCCATCAGTGGGATTGAGCGTAAACATCACGCCGGCTGCCTTGGAGTTGACCATTTTCTGAATGCCCACGCTGATGAGCACTTTTTCATGGGGAAAATCGTTTTTAATCCGGTAGGCGATGGCGCGGGGGGTGTACAAGCTGGCCCAGCATTTTTGAACATGGGTGATGACCTGATCGGCACCCTGGATCCAGAGGTAAGTATCCTGCTGCCCGGCGAAGCTGGCAGTGGGTAAATCTTCTGCGGTTGCGCTTGAGCGCACCGCAACCGGAACCGATTCGACGGTGCATTTTTCACATAGCTGTAAATAACCATTTTTGATGGCCTCGCTGGCACTTTCAGGCATGGGCGTCTTTTTAATTAAGGCCTGTACGCCGGCGCTGGCCTTATTGAGGGCTTCCACATCCTCGTGATCCAAATTGGAAACCGCATCAATAATCCGGTCTTTGATCCCGCCGTCGGTAATGAATATTAGGTAACTATCTGTAGTTACGGCAAATCCGGGCGGGACTCGAATATCAGCTTTAATCATTTCGCCCAGACTGGCATTTTTCCCCCCTACCACGGGCAAAGCGTTTTTATCCAATTTTTCAAAATCCAGTATGTAATCCATGGTAGCTTCCTTTAACGCCCTTCCATCCGAATCCCCCTCCCGTGCGGGAAGGGGATTCAGAATGAAAGCACATCTTAAACAGCTCAGATCGCCATAAGGGGTAATGCTTTTCAGAAAACCCGTATATAGCGGTTATCACGCCCGTTTAACGATCTCGACTACCCCGGTATCACCGTCCACCTTGATGATATCGCCGGTTTTGATTGTGGCGGTGGATACACCCGTACCGGTGACGGACGGAACCCCATATTCGCGGCAGACGATGGCGGCATGACTGGTCAGCCCTCCGATGTCGGTCACCGCGGCTTTAATTTTGGTGAACACCGGCGCCCAGGATGGATTGGTGGACGGGCAGACCAGGATTTCACCGGGCTGCAGATCCACAATGTCTTTGAGAAGTTTCAGCACCCGGGCCGGTCCTTCAGCGACGCCGGCCGAAGAGGCGAAACCCTTGATCTCAGAGACATCCTCACCTGCGCTGGCGTCAACACCCTTGAGCCATTCCTTGACTCTATCGGTGGTGATACCCCACAGCATGATGGTGAAGGGCTCGGCCACCTCTTCGGGTGGAATACCCAGAGCCGGGATCGGATTCCATTTGCCGGCCGCATCGAGTATCTTTTTACGCTTTTGCGCTTTGGCTTTATAAAGGCCGCCCCGCATGGGAATATCCACACCCAGCGCCCAGCCAGTTGAGAGTTCAGTCAGCAGCTGCGGAATTTCATAACGGTTAAACATGAAAATGTCATCGACCTCATTTAGCATGCCGTTGTTGACCAGCAACTGTCCAAAATCTCTGATCTTATCAAACCAGATGGTGTGGAACCAGTGCTCAACCCAGAACAGATGGTCTTCGGCATATCGATAAATGGTTCGAATCGTGTTATAGGCATCGTCGAAAGCCTTGCGGTCTTCGTCGGTTTTGATGAGCTTGCGGTATTCCTCCACAATTTCATCCCTTTGCTTTTCGATTTCATCCAATGAGCGCTCGATGGTCTCGCCGTTTTCCAGCCGTTCGACATAGCCTTTAATGTAGCTGTAGGGAATGTCCGGATCCGTGAGCCAGCTGCCCTCGTAATGGAACCAGCCGCTGCCGCAGGATACATAGAACCACGGATCTTTGGATTTCTCGTATTCATCGAGCCAATTCTTTCCATCTGCCGATTTTTGAAGTTCTGCGATCTTGTCTTCCACCGATTTGTCACTTTTGAGAATAGCGGAAACCTCTTTGGCGGAATTTGCCAGTTTAGAAAGGCGGCAAAGCTCTTCTTCGGGCTTGAACATCGATACATAAGCGCCGGCGACCATCTTGCCGATGGCGCTTTCACTGATTCCGGGGAAAAGTTTGCGGGATACATCGGCAAACATGAGATAAGCCAGATAGGTCAGGTTCAGCATTTCAAAATGATACTGCCAGCCCTTGAACATCTGATTGACCAATTTATCAAAGGCTTCAATCAAATAATAACTGTCGTATACACCGGTGGGGGCCGGCAGAACCTGGTCATCGGGAACAAATTTCGGTAGCTCGCCGGGGATTCTCACAGCGGCCATTTCTTCCCCCAGCGCTTTAAACTTGGCCAGCCATTTATCCCAGAGTTCCTCATAATGTTCAAACACATAGAAAACACGTTTTTCAAAATGTCCGGCCTTCTCACCGATAATTTCTTCCGGCGGCGGGGCGATGGCACAGATGTACATGTAACATCCCACCATTCGTTGGGCGATTCCCTGGGCCGGTGGGATACAGAATACACGGGTAGTGTACTGTGACAGGGAAATTTGCCAGGCTTCCTGAAAAATCAAATCCAAAGGAGGCATGGGTTCCGGGGCGTGGATTTTGTCCTGATACCAGAATTGAGCCTTTTCCCAATCTGCTCTGTCTTCGGAGAACAGATGATGGGAGGGATACATTTCTTCCCAGCCTTCGAGTTCAGAGGGAACCTGAAACTCATGAGGATCCGGGAATCTTCCAGCTTTTTCGGCCATTTTCATTCTCCTTTCGTTGGTAGGGTTATTGCGTTGTTTGAAAAGCTTGCTTGGAGTGGATGGATAAACGCTTCACCGGCTATAGATCGGAAGTATCTGAAATCTGGAACAAAATACGGGGTTGGTGCTGTTAGAGCGCAATAGCCTGAAATGAAATAATGCCTAATATACTGGTATGTTATGAAGGAATAAAAATAAGCTGTCAAACCAATTATTTTTATGGTATTGATAAGCTTTATTTATGGTTTAATTAATAGCATAAATAAAAGTTAAGTACCTGATACCGAATACCCAACATTAAAACCATGCTAAATTTCAATCAACTGCGAGTTTTCTATTATGCCGCCAAAAATTTGAATTTTACGGCTGCGGCCAATGATCTATTTATCACCCAACCGGCAGTAACCGCCCAGATCAAGTCGTTTGAATCCTTTTGCAATCTGAAGCTGTTTAAAAAAAGAGGGCGCCGGATTTATTTGACCGACGAAGGCAGGTCACTTTTTGAATATGCCCAAAGAATTTTTAAATATGAAAAAGAAATCGAAAACGTCATTGACGATATGCGAGAACTCAAGCGGGGAACGCTGAGTCTGGGGACCACCAAGGCCTATGCCCGTTATTTCATGCCCCTGATGATCACCACATTTCGTAAAAACTATCCGAATATCAAAATTCAATTAAATGAAGGCAGTTCGCTGGAGATGATCCACAGCCTGCTCGATTTTAAAATCGAGGTGGCGGTGATCGCCAAAGCCGAAGACAACCCGGAGGTCAACTTTATGCCCTTCGGTCAGGAAGAGATGGCCGTGATTGTGCCGCTCAACCACCCCTTTGCCGAAAGAAAATCGATCCCGTTCAGGGATCTGGCCGCAGAGCGATTTATTATGAAAGAAAATGGCTCCGGTACGCGTAAACTGGTGGAAGCGTTATTCCAGCAAGAAGGTTGCAAACCCAACACCCTCATGGAAACCAGCAACACGGAATTTATCAAACAGCTGGTGCAGCGTGGCGAGGGAGTTTCTTTTGTGGTAAAGGAGGCGGTGGCTGCGGAGCTTAAAGAAAAAAAACTGGCCACCGTTCCATTAAGCGGTCCGAAGGTCTATCTGGATGTCAGCATTGCCTGCCTCAAAGATCAAATCCTTTCCACACCGGCCAATGCCTTTGTCGAGACACTCAGAAAACTGAAGTCGGAAGATATGCATCCGATGGGAATCGGTATGTTGATGACCAGAATCCTGGCTCAGCGCAGACAATCGGAGAAATGAATTCCAATAGGGAAGGGATTTATGAGATCGTTTAAATACGGTGTATGGTTTCTCACACTATCATTGCTTGCCTGTCAGGGTGTGCAAAGGACGGTTGCACCCGAGGATCGTATTTCTCTGCATCAGGGTGGCCCTCACACCGGAATCTGGGAATCAAAAGCGATTCTATTGGAATACCAATACGATAATCTGTCCGGCGAACTTAAATTAAACGTCCGGGCGAAAGTTAAGACAGAGGTCCGATACGACGGAATTAAAGTTTATCTGTTATTTGTTGATGCCCAAGGAAGGGTTCTGGAGAGAAAAGAGGTGGCGGGTTACCGTTTGGGCAATACCTTTGAAATACCTTCGGAAACCACCTTCATTTCTTTTCAGGCCAATACCTTTAGGCGCCCTGTTATTTATTCGCCACCAAATTACCGGTAATCAACCGATTGAGTTGCCCCGGGAATCTTCTGTTGTTTATTGCTTTCCTTTGGTTATACGCGATAATTCTGTTAGAATTTTTTCCAGGTTTTCCAGCTCTCTGCCGTATTCGGCCCAATTCCCCTGGCGCAGGTGATCTTTGGCCTTATTATAGTGTTCGAGCGCCAACGCGCCGAGCTGGCTCGTATCCTGATCGCCGGAAATGGATGAAGAGACTAAATCTTTCGAATATATCTGCTCACCCAATACACCGCTCAAGGCCTGCTCAAGATTGTTTTCCATAATCAAGCGATTGCCGAATGCCACAATTACCCTTTTTAATTCCGGCAGGGCCGCCGTCAATGATTTTCCCTTTCTTGAAGAAGCGGAGCCGGCGTCTTTACGGGATTTTCCAAAACCTTTTTGTTGAGGTTCTTTGGCGGCCGATGTTTCGCTTTCTTCTTGTTTGGCTTCCAGGTAAACCGGCTCCACATAGATAAAAGTATCACTGAGGGGAATGGCCAAAAGATTGCCCCGGATGACTCTGGAACCCCTTTGGCCCCATAAGCTCAACTCCCGTGAAATATCGGTTTGCTGATCCACCCGGGCCTCGATCTGCATCGGCCCGTAGACCAGTTTTTCCTTGGGCAGCTTGTAGACCAACAGATTCCCATAGTCGGGCAGATCGCTTCGGGCTGCCAGCCAGCCGATCATATTATCCTTGGTGGAAGGGGTGAAGGGCAGCATCAGGAGAAATTCCTCTTTTTTCTCCTGGGGCAGCTTGATAATGATATAGTAAGGTTCCATTTCCTGCCGGCTATCGCCATACAGCTCATCCGGAATTTGCCAGAGGTCTTCCTGGTTATAGAATACCTGGGCATCTTCCATATGATATTTCGTGTACGTTCCCACCTGGATTTTAAAGAGGTCCTTTGGATAGCGGATGTGTTTTTTCAAATCTTCAGGCATTTCATTGAAAGGCTTAAACAGGTCGGGGAATATGCGTGCATAGGTTTTAATAATCGGATCTTTCTCATCCATAATGTAAAAAACCACATCTCCATTATAGGCATCGATGGTTACTTTTACGGAATTGCGGATGTAGTTGAGCGCTTTGTTTTTGAAATGCGCTAAAGATCGGCGCGAATAGGGATACATATCAGAGGTGGTGTAGGCGTCTTGAATCCAATAGAGCGCACCCCCGGAGACGACCATGTAGGGATCGCGGTCATAAGCAAGAAACGGCGCGATCACGCGCGCGCGCCTGCCGATTCGGCGGTTGTACATGATCCGGCTTTCCGGGCCTAAATATGTGGTGAATAGTATCTGGGGGTCCATAAATTCTATGGCAAATAAAAGTCTTCTGAAAAAGGATTTGATGGGGACACCACCGCTTCCCTGATAAATGGTATAGACATTCTTGTCCCCCTTGGGATAATCAAATTCCTCGGTTTTTGTCTTTGTAAGGACGTACTCAACCGTTTTTTCTCCATAATAGATCTCAGGTCGCTCTATCTTCAGATCCGGTACAAATGACGGCGGCAGGTCTTTGATGAAGAGGCGGGGCAATCCCTCGCTGGTGACTTCATTGACTGGGCTCGAGGCCAATCCGTAGCCGTGGGTGTAAATGAGATGTCGGTTGACCCAGGTGTTTGCCTGGGACGGCAGCTGTGTTACATCCAGTTCCCGGGCAGCCAGCATCACCTGCCGATACTGACCATCGATGATGTAACGATCAACGTCGACATTGTTGAAATTGTAATAAAGCCGTATGGTTTGAATCTGCCGGTAGGTTTGAAGCAAAGGACGTTCATCCCAGATCCTGATATTTTGAATGGTTGCATCGTGCTCCTCGAGATCCTTGGCACTCAATTGGTCTTTAACCTCAAAGTCGACCACTTTAATCTTATTCAGATTATAGGCTTTGCGGGTATAATCGATGTTGTAGTCAATATAGGGTGATTCTTTGGCCAATTCATTGGGCTTGACCACAAATTGTTGTACCAGGATGGGCAGCAGTGTCCCCAACACCAACATCGCCCCTATCCAGACGGCGCCGCTGATCAGCAGGAACTTCAGCCTGAAGTTAAAAGCGTTCAGAAAGACGACCGCCGCAAAGCCCAGGGAGACAATGATTAGAGCGCGATAGGCCCACAGCTTGATGTGAACGTCGGTATAGCTGGCGCCAAAAGCAGGTCCCTGAGTCGAATACAACAGTTCATATACTTTCAGATGAAAACCCCAGGCCAAAAGAATAACAATGATTCCGCCCAGGAAAATAAGATGCTGTTTGGCTTTGGGTGCAACCGATATTTTAGGAAAAGAAGGCGGTGCCCCCGGGGTTTGGCTGAATTCTCCCTCTATTTCAAGGGCGCCGTTTTTCAGATACCAGCCTGCGGTGACCAGAGCGGATAAAACAAATAGAACGATCAGGCCGTTGCGGACGTACGCCAACAATGGAAGAGAAAACAGATAGAAGCCAATGTCGCGGCTGAAAATAGGATCCGTGTCGCCAAAGGGTTGCTGGTACAGGTAGCGCAGGAGCAAATGCCAGTGTTGGGAACCCTGGGAGGCAATATAAAGGCTGAGAATCAGGATGGCAGCAATGAGCAGTGAATTTAAAGTCCCGCTTGAAAGGCCGAGCTGGGCAATATAATCGTCGGCAGCTTTAATGCCCAGGCCTGACCGGCGGCCCGGATTTAACCGGCTGGCCACGTAAAGGTTGAGGCTGATGATCAAAATTAAAAGCAACCATATCAGGAAACCAAAACCGAATTTGCTCAACAGCATGGTCCAGAAAACAGGCGAAAAGCCCAGATTCCCAAACCACAGCCAGTCAGGGTATATGGAAATTCCGGACCACAGCAACAAGATGGCGATAAGCCCACAACCGATAAGAATTAGTTTCTTACTCATCTCTTTTGTCCCCCCGGGAAAGTTTAGCGGCCGCCGTAAAAATTACCGGCACCATAAAACCGCAAGCAATGGTTGCAGGAGCGTAACAGCTTTCGGCATGGAAAGGAAGCAGAAAGTGTTTTTAAAACAAAAGTTTTCCCTATAAAAAAGCGATTTTATGAAAACTTGTGCTGACTATTGTTTTATGATAGCCAATTTTTCAAGAATTCGTTTTCGATTACCTGAAATTTGCACGCATATGATCAATCTAAACCAACTCAGAGCCTTTTATCAGGTTGCTAAATGTCAGAATGTCAGCCTGGCGGCCAAGCATTTATTTGTCAGCCAGCCGGCGGTTACTGCGCAGGTAAAGCTATTTGAAGATAATTGCGGATATGATTCAAAGCCTGATTGATCTAAAAAACGAAGTCGTCATTGTTGCTAGAGCCGAGGAAGATTCAAATATTACCTTCATTCCCTTCAGCCGGGAAGAACTGGTGCTCATATTACCGCCGAACCACCGTCTGGCAAATAAAGACACGATCGGTTTTAAACAACTCGCCAATGAGCCGATCATCATGAAAGATCCGGGTTCCGGGAGCCGCAAACTGGTGGATGAATTGTTTGCAAAAAACGATTGCCGGCCTAATATTTTGATGGAAACCGGGGATGCCGAAATCATCAAGCTGCTGGTGCAACACGGAGAAGGGATTTCGTTTCTGGTAAAAGAGGCGGTAGCTGTCGAGCTTCAAGGGCAAAAATTGGCCTCGGTCCCCCTTAAAAACAAACCGGTTTTTTTAGATGTCAGCATCGCTTACCTTAAAAATCAACCGCTTTCACCGCCGGCACAGGCTTTTCTCAAGAATCTGGAAAATTTAGGAACAAAAAAAATGCGCTTTCAAGGAATGGGCGCCCTCATGGAAAAACTGCTTGCCGAGGAAAAATGATGGTTTTTCTTTTACTTCGGCTATAAATCCAGCCTTTTGAAATAGTTTACCTTCGACTCTGTTCTTCTATCCTCCAAAATTCCCCTTCCTGTTAGATGATTTTTTCCCTTGACAAATTCTGGGCAAGCCTCTATAAACATTTTTGTGGCTACTTTATAGCTAAATTGTAGTTAGATTATAGCCGAAAACTTGCCATACCTACCGCCAGAATGTCACGGCTCACCACTAAATTCATGAAGAAACTCGATTGTTTTATAGTACCACCTTCCCATCATCGGGAATTCGGCCGGTGCCGATCTCTAACGTCGGTAGATGTAAGCCCGAGAGGAAATCAAGGTGTTTTGCCAACTAGGAGAGTATATGACTGTGCTTAAAACAGAAATGGGTCTCAAAGAGGTCAGTGGGAAGCTGGAGGAGCCCGGCGAACCCCCCAAGACCAGGTTCGGGATTTTCGGGGAAGAAATGATCGAAAAAGAAGTCAAGCTGAGCGGAAGCACCGGTCGGGTCTATTTGCCTCTGGATTGGGTGGGCAAGAACGTCAAAATCATTCGCGTCGATTAAGAAGGAAAAGGATGATTTTGAAATCGATCCAGATAAACAAATTTTAAATAAATTCAATGACTTTTAAGAAACACACTTTTTCCTTGACATGTAATTACAATATAGCTACATTGTAACCATTTTTTAAGCTTCAACCTCTATCCGATGGGTAAAGACCTTATTGAAATGAAACCCATAATCAATCAAAATGCATAACGCGGATTCAGGTAATCAAGAAGGGGAATAAAAATGAGGTACGCAGAAACAGGATTTAATTTAGAAATTGATCTATCCAAAGGGAACATTGAAAGGGTACAGTCAGACCCCAAAGACACCGAGCTTTATCTGGGGGGTCTGGGAACGAACGCCAAGATCATGTGGGACCGGGTGGGGCCGGAAGTTGAGGCTTTTTCTCCCGAGAATTTACTCATATTCGCTGCCGGTCTTTTATGCGGCACACCTGCTACCGGATGTAACCGCACCATTGTGACGACCATTTCTCCTCAGACCAAGCTATTTGCCTTTTCGATGATGGGCGGATTCTGGGCCCCGGAATTGAAGCATGCCGGTTATGACAAAGTAATCCTGCGCGGCAAATCCTCCAAGCTGGTTTACATATGGATCAAAAATGACAAGGTCGAGATCCGGGATGCCGCTCATCTGGCGGGCAAAGGCTCCAATGAAACGGCCCGGATCCTCCGCGAGGAGTTGGAAGAACCCAAAGCCGAGGTGGCGGCCATCGGCCTGGCCGGTGAAAACCGGGTATTTTATGCTTCGATTGAACAGGGCAGATCCAGTGCCAGCCGGGGCGGTATCGGGGCCGTTATGGGTGATAAAGGGGTAAAAGCGATTGTGGTGCGCGGTACCGGAGACGTCACAGTTGCAAAGCCGATGGAATACCTCGAACAGTGCCAAGAAGTAATGGATTATATAAAATGGCGCGAAGACAACCCCATTAAGGGCGTCATCCCAATTATGGCCGTTCTGGGATCACCGCAGGAAATGGCCATCCACGACGAGAAGTGGCATACCGAAAACTTTGTCTGGGGGAATGCCCGCACGCGCCGAAAAGATTTCTGGACCGAAGAACACGCCCAGGAGTTTCACGACACCCTATATTCGTCGCGTACCCGGCTGATCAGCTGCTATAACTGCCCGATGCAATGTGCTGCAACCCTCAACCTGCCGGGACTTCCGACCTATATGATGAAATGTTTTTCGAAACTGACCTATACCATGGCAGCCTACTCAAATCTGGAATTCGGTTTGAGGATTGCTCAAAAAGCGACCGAATACGGTCTGGATGGCTACTCAACGCCCCAGGTCATGGCCTTTGCGCTCGAGCTCTATGAGAACGGCATTTTAACCGACAAGGACCTGCCGGATCTGCCGGAAGACAATGATGAAAAATTTTACTATCTACTTGACCTGATTGTGAATCGCGAAGGGATCGGAGATCAGCTGGCAAACGGCACGTACTGGGCCGCCAAAGAGATCGGCAACGGCGCGGAAGAATACGCCCACAATTGCATCAAAAAACATGAGCAGCTGCCGCTCAAACTGGGCATGCTCAATCCGATTTATTATCTGATGTACTGCACCGGAGAGAAAATGAACGTGACCCAGATTGAAGGGCAGTTTCCCCAGGCACCTTTTCCCAAGCGCGAGCACCGCGAAGAGTTTGTCAAGGACTGGTTCCAGGTTCCGGATGATAAGTTCAAGCAGTATTTCCTGGACTGGGAACCGCGCGGGGAGAACTCGATGCCTTTTTATCCGACCGTGCCCATGGTCTGCGATATCGTCGACTGGATGGAAAGAATGCACTATATCGATGATGCCTTCGGCATGTGCGCCGGCTTGTCATCGTTTCACCTGAAGCCGCCGTATCACATCCATAATTATCCGAAATTTATCACTTACGGCGCCGGGATCGAAATGGACGAAGAAAAACTGACAAAGGCCACCAGAAGGTACCGAACCCTGGTCAGAGCCAATAATATTCGGCGCGGCATGCGCAGAAAAGATGACGCGCCGCCAGCGGATCACTGGAAAAAGAGATTTCCCGAACTCGAAGCCGAGCTTCTGGATGCGTATTACGAAATGAAGGGATGGAATAAAGAAGGCATCCCCACCCTGGCGTCTTTATATGACCTGGGTCTGGATTACGTGGGTGAGGACTTCCTGGAGAGGGGAATTCT
Organism: Desulfobacterales bacterium; assembly: GCA_050122495.1. Classification (GTDB taxonomy): domain Bacteria; phylum Desulfobacterota; class Desulfobacteria; order Desulfobacterales; family JAHEIW01; genus JAHEIW01. The sequence continues at coordinate 28,124 of JASFIU010000006.1, forward strand.
GACAGACGGTGAAGAAGATGCACCTGCCGAAGAGACAACCGCGCAAAAAGAGTAGAAAGCGAAGGAGACCATAACCGTGACGGCTGAAAAAAATAAAAAAATCGTTAAAACAATCAAAATTGATGTTGATAAATGCCATGGTTGCCGGGCATGCGAGGTCATCTGTTCCGCCTATCATGCGGAGCCAAAGTACAGCAGCAATAATCCGGCCCGGGCGCGTATTCGGGTGATCTGCGAACCGTATAAAGATCAATATGTCCCGGTCTATGCGGGAGATTATGCCCCGGCTGAGTGCGCCGGCAGAGACAAATACACGATCGACGGAAAAGAATACGACGAGTGCGCCTTCTGCCGGGCGTCCTGCCCATCCAGAGAGGATTTTAAAGAACCTGACTCCGGTCTGCCGTTGAAATGCGACATGTGTGAAGGCGAAGATGAGCCCCTGTGCGTGAAATGGTGCACGGCCGATGCCCTGGTTCTGGAAGAAAGAGAAGTGGAAGTCGACGAAGAGGAAGAGCAGGAGGAGCTGGAGATCGGACTGGAGTCATTGGCCGACAAATTTGGCATGGATAAGCTGATGGACACGCTGGCCCGGATGTCAAAGAAGGAATAGGTTCTGGGTTCGAGGTTTCAAAGCATTCGACCATCAGCGTAACCCTGAACGGTGAACACTGCTTGCTGCGCCGAAGCCTAAAAGGCGAAGGTGGGAACCTCTGAACCTTACACAACATAAAAAATAAGGAAAAATTCATACTGTGGAAAATGTAGCCGACTATAAAGAGATTGTTGATGTCGTAAAAGAAAACGGCGGTGAAGCCTTCAAGCGCTGCTATCAGTGCGGTCTATGTGACGTGGTCTGTCCCTGGAACCGGGTCAGAACCTTTAGCATGCGCAAGATCGTGCGCGAGGCCACCTTTGGCATGACGGATATCGAAAGTGACGATATATGGCTTTGTTCGACCTGCGGCACCTGCCCGCAGCAATGCCCCCGGGACGTCCGCCAGATAGAATCCGGCGTCGCCCTGCGCCGCATTGCCACCGAATACGGGGTTTTCCCCACCACCGCCAAGCCCATCCGCGGTGTCAGCGCCAGTCTGACGGGCGAAGGCAACCCCCTCAATGAAAAACGGGAAGACCGCGCCAAATGGGCGGAAGGTCTGTCGGTCAAGCCGTTTAACGAGGAGATGGAAATCCTATATTTTTCCGGCTGCTACCTGAGCTATGATCCCAGATTAAAAAAGGTTGCGGCGGCCACAGCCAAGATTCTCAACAAGGCCGGCGTGGATTATGGTATTCTGGGCACCAAGGAAAATTGCTGCGGCGAAAGCATCCGCAAGGCCGGGGATGAAGAATTGTTCAGGCGATTGGCCAAGGAAAACATCAAAACCTTTATCGATAACGGTGTCAAAAAGGTTTTGGTGTCTTCTCCCCATTGCTACCATACATTTAAAAATGAATACCCCGAATTCATGGTGAACTTTGAAGTCGTTCATATCACCCAGTATTTGTCCGAACTGGTCCAGGAAGGCCGGCTTGAGCTCGGCAAAGAGTACGGTAAGAAAGTGACCTATCATGATCCCTGTTATCTGGGGCGGCACAACGGTATCTATGAAGAGCCCCGGGAGGTTTTAAAAAGGACTCCCGGTTTGGAGTTCAAGGAAATGTCTGAGTCGCGGGCCACCAGCCTGTGTTGCGGTGGCGGCGGCGGCCGCATCTGGATGGAAACCATGAAGGGTGAAAGATTCTCGGACTTTAGAATTGCGCAAGCACTGGACACCGGAGCCGAGGTGCTGGCGACTTCCTGCCCGTACTGCATTACTCATTTTGAGGAAAGCCGGTTAGCCCTGGAAGATGAGGAAAGTTTAGTGATCAAAGACATCACCGAGATTGTTGCCGATGTGATTTAAGATAATAAAAGTGATCTAAAGTGTGAAGTGAGCTAAAGTGCCTAAAGTTATGGAATTCTATCGATCTTATAATTAAAAGGACGGAGCAGAGCGACTCCTTAACTTTAGATCACTTTAGATCATTTTAGGCACTTTAAACTATTATGGTTGTACCAATCAATTTCGATGAAGAAATACTGCCACAAACAGCACAAAATACCTTCTACAGACTTGATGAGGTGATCGAAAGTGGAAAAAGAAGTACAGATTGAAGACCAAGTTCAACAACTCAGCCAGGACCTGGCCGACAAGAATTTTGGCGACGTCATGGTCGTTGGCGGCGGCATCAGCGGCATTCAAGCATCGCTGGATCTTGCCACGGCCGGTTTTAAGGTCTATCTGATTGAAAAAGGCCCGGCCATCGGCGGCCATATGGCCCAGCTGGACAAGACCTTTCCGACCAATGACTGTTCGATGTGAATTCTTTCACCTAAACTGGTCGAGGTCGGCCGGCATCCAAACATAGAGATTTTTACCCTTTCTGAAGTGGACGGTATCGAGGGCGAGGCAGGGGACTTTAAGGTTTCCCTGATCCGACAACCCAGATACGTTATCGAGGACAAATGCACGGGCTGCACGACCTGTGTCGAATACTGCCCGGTTGAATACCCGGATGCTTTCAATCAGGAAATATCCGGGAATAAAGCCGTCCATATCTATTTCTCCCAAGCCATCCCCCTGGTGACCTATATCGATGACAGCTGTTTATATCTTAAAGAAAAGAAATGCCGCATCTGCGAAAACGTTTGTAAAGTCGACGCCATCGATTTTCAGCAAAAACCGGAGAAATTCGATTTGAATGTCGGGGCGGTCATTCTATCACCGGGCCTAAAACCCTATGATCCTTTGGTCAAGGATGAATACGGTTACGGGAGGCTGCAGAACGTCGTCACCAGCATGGACTTCGAGCGGCTGTTATGCGCCACCGGGCCTTATGAAGGTGAGATCCTGCGGGCGTCCGACCAGAAGCATCCCCATAAAATTGCCTGGATTCAATGCATCGGCTCCCGCAAGGTGACCGAGGGCGACAACAGCTATTGTTCGGCGGTGTGCTGCACCTATACCCAGAAACAGGTCATTTTGACCAATGATCACGACGCCGAAGCGGAGTGTACCGTATTTCATAACGATATCCGCTCCCATGGCAAAGATTTTGAAGCTTTCTTTCAAAGGGCCGAGCAGCTTCCCGACACCCGGTTCATCAGGAGCTATGCTTCCATCGTCGGAGAGGACCCGGAAACCAAAAACGTCATTGTCAAATATGCCACCGCCGATCAGGGCGTCATCGAAGAAGAATTCGATATGGTGGTATTATCGGTGGGATTGAATCCGCCGGCTGATTATGAAAAACTGGCCGCCAAGTTCGGGATCGATCTGACTTCACATGGATTTTGCAAGGCTGAGTCCACCAATCCCATGGAGACCACCCGCGCCGGGGTCTTTGTGAGCGGTGCCTTTCAGGGCCCCATGGATATACCGGAATCAGTATTTTCCGCCAGCGGCGCCGGCGCCCAGTGCGGTGAATTTCTGAATTACCGTCGCTGGAATCTGAACACCGAAAGAACCTATCCTCCCGAAAAAGATGTATCCGCAGAAGAGCCCCGGGTCGGTGTCTTTGTCTGTCATTGCGGCGCCAATATCGGCAAAGTGGTCGATGTTCCTTCGGTGGTGGAATATTGCAAGACGCTGCCGAACGTTGTCTATGCGACCGAACAGCTGTTTTCGTGTGCTACGGATTCGGCCGATTCGATAACGGAGACTATCAAGGAAGAAAAGCTCAATCGGGTGGTTGTGGCCGCCTGTTCCCCCAGGACCCTGGAACCGTTGTTCCGCGATACGCTGCGGGAGGGAGGGATCAACCAGTATTACTTCGAAATGGCCAATATCAGGGAGCATTGCTCCTGGGTGCACGCCCGCGAAAAGGAAGATGCCACCGAAAAGGCCAAAGACATCACCCGCATGTCGGTGGCCCGTGCCAGCCTGCTGGACCCCCTCAAGGAAATTGATTTGCCGGTGAACAAAGCGGCGCTCGTGGTGGGCGGCGGCATCGCCGGCATGACCTGTGCGCTGTCTATTGCCAATCAGGGGCACGAGGTTCACCTGCTGGAAAAAGAATCAGATCTGGGCGGAATGGCCAGAAATATCCACTACACTTTGGACGGAATGGATGTTCAGACCTATGTCGGCGATCTGGCGCAAAGCGTTTATCAGCATCCCTCCGTTCATGTATATACGGATTGCACCATCACGGAGGCGACCGGTTATGTCGGCAATTTTGTGACCAGGGTTAAATCCGAAAGAGGGCCATCGGAGATCAAGCACGGGGCGGCCGTCATCGCCGTGGGTGCCCAGGCCTATCAACCGACCGAATACCTTTACGGGGAAAATGAACAGGTATTGACCAATCTCGAGCTGGAGCAACGGGTCAGCCAGGGAGATGAGAGCCTGCTGGGCGCCCAGAGCCTGGTGATGATCCAATGTGTCGGCTGCCGCAATGAAGACCGCAACTACTGCGCCCGCATCTGCTGCAACCAGTCGATTAAAAACGCCCTCAAACTCAAAGAGATCAACCCTCAGATGGATATCTACATTTTGTTCCGGGACATCCGCACATACGGAATGGCTGAGGATTATTACCGCGACGCCTCCGAGAACGATGTCAAGTTTATCCGCTTCGAAGCGGATGATCCGCCCCGGGTTGAAGCCGCCCAGGCGGAAGGCCGACCCGTTTTAAGGATTGCTGTGGATGATCCCATCCTGGGTAAAAAACTGGCCATCGATGCTGATTTCGTGTCTCTGGCGGCGGCGGTGATTCCCCCGGAAGGAAACGAGGAGATTGCAAAATCATTTACAGTTGCGCTGGGAGCGGATGGATTTTTTAAGGAAGCCCATGTCAAATTGAGACCGGTTGAGTTCGGCACCGAAGGTGTTTTCCTTTGCGGTACCGCCCATTATCCCAAACTTATTCCGGAAACGATTAATCAGGCTTACGGGGCTGCCAGTCGGGCGGTAACCTTGCTGTCGCGTGATACTGTCACCGTCTCCGGATCCGTTTGCGCGGTGAATGAAAGCGATTGTGTATCCTGCGGGGCCTGCATCACCGCTTGCAACTATGGCGCGATCCAGTTTCATGAAACCCCCCAGGGCCGAAAGGCCATTGTGAATCCGGTTCTCTGTAAGGGAGATGGCGTCTGCAACGCAAAGTGCCCGACCAATGCGATTTATCTCAAACATTTTACCGATGAAGAGATCATGTGCCAGATCGATACGGCGTTTCCAGAAGAAGAAATAATAGAGTAAATGCTGACAAGGAGTAAAAACGAATGAGCACAGAGTTTACATTCAAACCCAAAGTACTGGGTTTCGTATGCCACTGGTGAGCATACGGCGCTGCTGACATGGCTGGAGTTTCCAGACTGCAATATTCGACGAACATGCGGCTCATCCGTGTCATGTGTTCCGGCAGAGTTGACCTGGAGCATATGGTCAGGGCTTTTTTAAAAGGCGCTGATGCGGTGTTTATCGGGGGCTGCCGACTCAATGAATGCAATTATATCACCCACGGCAATTATGATGCCCTGGGCAATGTGCTGATGTTTAAAAAAATAATGGAGCACATCGGGCTCAATCCGGACCGCTTAAGAATCGAATTTATGACTTCCGGTGATGGGCTCATTCTGGCCGATGTGATCAACAAATTCTGCAAGGATGCCGAGGAATTCGGGCCACTCGGTAGAAACGAAGGTGTCGACCGCAAAATCCTGAAATTCAAACTGGAAGCCGTTGAGAAATTGATTCCCTACATCAAGCTGGTGGAAAGAGAACGGCTGCGGGTGCCGCAAAAAACCGAAGAAGGGTATATGGATTTCTTTGCCAGCGATAAATTCAACCGGCTCTTTGAAGAATTGATTCTGGATAAATTGGCCGTCAGCCAGATTGTGATGCTTTTACGGGAGCAGCCCCATTCCACCGGAGAAATGTCTGAAAAGCTCGGGCTGAATCCGTCTGATCTATCAAGGCATATGAACACCTCGACCCGGCATGGAATGGTGCGGTTCGATAAAAACCAGAAGCGCTATGCGCTGCGCTGAGATGAGGCATAAAATAAAGGAATTCTGCCCGTCGAGAGCCTCTGGGTCGAACGATCCATTTTTATTTCTTGTTCACGCAAAGACGCTAAGCCGCAAAGAATTTTAGCATAACAACAAAAACTTTCGAGTCTTTGCGCCTTTGCGGCTTTGCGTGAGGCTAAGCATCAGTTCACTAAAGGCGTTCTTAACCTTGAACCTGATCTGAGGTTATGAAGCCACTTTTTAAGAAAATAGGATAACGGATATGGAACTTGATAAAGTTGATCAGATCATTGACAAGCATCAGGGAGAAGCCAGTGCGTTGATTCAGGTATTACTGGATATTCAGGCCGAAAATCACTGGCTCCCCCAAGAAGCCTTGGCGCGGGTGAGTGAAAAATTGAAGGTTTCGCTGGCGCGTATTCAGCACATTGCAACCTTTTATAAAGCCTTTAGCCTGGTTCCCAAAGGGCGCCACGAGATTCACATCTGCATGGGGACTGCCTGTCATGTTCGTGGAGCGCCGCGTGTTCTCGACACGGTGCAAGACTTGACCGGAATCAAACCAGGTGAAACGGACCTGGATCTGAAATTCAGCCTGGAAACGGTTAACTGTCTCGGATGTTGTGCCTTGGGGCCGGTGGTGGAAATCGATGGAAAAACCCACGGCAAGATCTCACTGGGCGAGACAGCGGACGTACTTAAAAGCTATGAGTAGGAAATCACCATGACGCAGATAAATTCGCCAGCAGAATTAGAGGAAGTCAGACAGGAGATACTGTCCCGCCGAGGCCCCGACATGCCCTGCATTTCAATTTGTGCAGGCGCCGGCTGCATGGCCTTTGGTGCCGGGGAAGTCATCGCTGCCTTCAATGCTGAAATTGAAAAACAGGGATTGCAGGCAGATGTGGATACCAAAGGGACCGGGTGCCCCGGATTTTGTGAGAGGGGGCCCGTGGTCGTTATTTATCCTGATGAGATATGCTATCTCCAGGTGACGCCTGAAGACGTTCCTGAGATTGTTTCACAGACCATAAGGAAGAAGAAGGTTGTCGATCGTCTTCTCTATGTCGATCCCAACACAGGCGAAAAAGCAACCTATGAATCCGACATCCCCTTTTATAAAAATCAAAAACGGAACATCATTAGCAGTAACATAAAGATTGATCCGAAAACCATCGACGATTACCTGGCGATTGACGGTTATTCGGCGCTTGCCAAAGTTCTCAACGGGATGTCCCCCGAGGAAGTTGTGGAAGAGGTTAAGAAGTCCAACATCAGGGGCAGAGGCGGTGGCGGCTTTCCCGCCGGGAGAAAATGGGAGGGATCCCGCAATGCCCCTGACAAAACAAAGTATGTGATCGTCAATGCCGACGAGGGTGACCCCGGGGCCTTCATGGATAGAGCCCTGCTTGAAGGTAATCCGCATCTTATCCTCGAAGGTCTGATTATCGGAGGCTATGCCATCGGTGCTCACGAGGGCTATATTTATGTCAGGCAGGAATACCCCCTGGCTGTGGAGAATGTCAACATCGCGATCAACCAGGCAGAGGCCTACGGTTTTATCGGGGAAAATATCCTTGGCTCAGGCTTTGATTTCAAGGTAATCGTGCACAAGGGAGCCGGCGCCTTTGTCTGTGGTGAATCGACCGCTCTGATGACGGCATTGGAAGGCCGGGCCGGAGAGCCACGGCCAAAGTATATCCGCTCTAACATCAAGGGCCTCTGGAGTAAACCCAGCGTGTTGAATAATGTTGAGACATGGGCCAACGTGCCGCTTATCATTAATAAAGGCGCCGATTGGTTCACTCAATTCGGAACCGAAAAAAGCAAGGGCACCAAGATTTTCTCCCTGGTCGGTAAGATTGCCAACACCGGTTTGGTAGAGGTGCCCATGGGCATGACGCTCAGGGAAATCATCTACGATATCGGCGGCGGAATCCCCGGCGGGAAGAGATTTAAAGCAGTGCAGACCGGCGGCCCATCCGGCGGTTGTCTCCCTGAGAATCTGTTGGATTTGGAAGTCGGCTTCGACGAACTCACCAAGGCCGGTTCGATGATGGGATCCGGCGGGATGATCGTTATGGATGAAGATACCTGTATGGTGGATGTTGCCCGGTACTTCATTGACTTCCTCACGGATGAATCCTGCGGTAAATGTGTCCCCTGCCGCGAAGGTCTGCGGCAGATGCTTAAGATTCTGACGAATATCACCGAAGGAAAGGGAAAAGCGGGTGACATCGAGCTTTTGGAGGATTTATCCGAAGTAACCGGCGAAGCTTCACTTTGTGCGTTAGGCACCAGTGGCCCGAATCCCTTTCTGAGCACGGTGCGCTATTTCAGAGACGAGTATGAGGCCCACATCAAGGAGAAGCGCTGCCCGGCTTTATCCTGCAAAGAGCTGATCACCTACTACATTGATCCGGATAAATGCTCGGCCTGCATGATTT
>JASFIU010000007.1:0-34886 GCA_050122495.1 Desulfobacterales bacterium
TGTTAATGATCATCGATATTTGACTGATCGTGGTGGCGGCTTCCCCGACCCTGATCAGATCGCCGCAGTCTAACATAATGGCCGTATCATAGGTATGGGCTGTTTCAATTTGTTGCTCAATTTGACTTACGCCGGGAAGAAATCGATAGACGGCCGGAATCGGGCTTGCGTTATAAAGGGTGGCCTTTTTTCCAAACTTACGCAGAGCCAGTCCTAATGCAAGGAGACATCCCACCGCATCGCCGTCCGGTTCGGCATGCGAAGCGATTAAAAGGTGTTGACCGTCTTTAATATGTTGAATGACTTGATCCATTTTCACTCTTGGTTGATTCGATCAGTTCATCAATATGGGCGCCATATTCCAGGGATTCATCATAAAAAAATCTTATGTTGGGCATGTATTTAAGATCGAGCTCATGCGCCAGGGTGCGTTTAATAAAACCATGGGCGCTGCTGAAGCCTTTGATGGTGTCGCCTTTTTTTTGGACGCCCCCGGTGGTGGTAAAATAAATACGTGCCTGCTTCAAATCGCGCGAACCTTGGACACTGGTAATGGTCGCCAACTTAAGACGAGGGTCCTTGATATTCTTTTTCAGTATATCGGACAGCACCTTTTGGATTAAACCGCCGACCCGATCCGCGCGAGAAAAGGGAATCATAAACTGATTATTTCCATTTCAGTGTCGATGATTTCGGCCAATCCAAGATCGTCGACCATGTTAAATATTTTGTCAATTTTTGAATTAATGAGGGTTCTATCATTACCCACCAATGAAAAACCGATTTCAGCCCGCTGATGAATGTCGTTTGACGCAACCTCCGCTACCGATGCATTGAAGTTGTTGCGCATTTTGCTGATAATCGATTTGACGACTTTTCGCTTCCCTTTCAGCGAGCGGCAATCATGCAGCCTGAAAGTGATAATTCCAATTCCAATTACCATAGTTGCTAACAGTTATTAGTTATTGGTTATTTGTTATTTGAGATGAATAATTTGCAATCCGATCAGATGTCGCATGGACATATCTAATAACTAATAACAAATAACGAATAACTTTTATTTCAAGGCCTACTCAATTTCCGGTCTGATCTCTTCCAGATAATAACACTCGATCGTATCGCCGACTTTGATGTCATTAAAATTTTCAATACCGATGCCGCATTCATAACCGGCTTTAACTTCTTTGACGTCATCTTTAAAACGTCGCAGAGAGGAGTTTTTTCCTTCGTAAGTTACAATGCCGTCTCTGAGCAGCCGTAAATTCTGGCCACGCTCAATCTTGCCATCGGTCACGTAACAGCCGGCGATATTGCCGATTTTCGGGATCTGGAATACTTCGCGAACCTCAGCTGTACCCAGGACCCGTTCTTCAAACGTGGAAGCCATCATTCCGGCCATCGCGTTTTTAACATCTTTAATCACCTCGTAGATGACATTGTAAAAACGCATATCCACATTTTCGTCGTTGGCCAGGGCTTGAACTTTGGGGCTGGGCCGAACATTGAAACCGATCACGATGGCATTGGATACGGTGGCCAGGGAGATATCCGACTCGGCAATCGTACCGGAAGCTGAATGAACAACATTTACCTTTACTTCATCGTTGGACAGCTTAGTCAAAGAGTCGTTGAGTGCCTCGATTGAACCATGAACATCAGCCTTAAGGATAAGGTTCAGATCTTTAACCTCTCCTTCTTGCATGCGTTCGAAAAGCTTGTCCAGGCTCATTCGACTGGATTGCGCCAGTTCCTTGGATCGTTGTTTCTGCTGCCGGTGTTCGCTGACCTGTTTGGCGTTCTTTTCGTCTTTAAGCGCAAGGAATTCGTCGCCGGCCATGGGCACTCCGGATAAGCCAACGACTTCTACCGGGATTGAGGGACCGGCAGATTCTACCTGGGCGCCTCTGTCATCGAGCATCGCCCGGATTCTGCCGTAATGAAGCCCGCACACGATTGGATCACCGGCACGCAACGTGCCTTCCCTTACCAGAATGGTGGCGACGGCTCCCCGACCCGAGTCGATTTTGGCCTCTACGACGTGCCCGGTGGCCAGCTTATCCGGATTGGCCTTAAGCTCCAGCACCTCGGCTTGAAGCAATACCATTTCGAGCAGTTCGTCAATCCCCTGGGCCTGTTTGGCCGAAACATTGACATAAATTGTTTCACCGCCCCAGTCTTCCGGCGTCAAGCCGATTTCAGCAAGCTCCCGTTGCACCTTTTCAGGTTCGGCATTTTGTTTGTCGATTTTGTTTATGGCGACAATGATGGGTACCTCTGCCGCTTTGGCATGATTAATGGCTTCGATTGTTTGCGGCATGACGCCGTCATCGGCTGCAACCACCAGAACCACAATATCGGTAACCTGAGCGCCCCGGGCGCGCATGGCGGTGAATGCCTCGTGACCGGGTGTATCCAAAAAGGCGATCTGCCCCTTATCGGTGGTCACATGATAGGCGCCGATATGTTGGGTTATCCCGCCGGCCTCCATCTCAGAAATTCGCGTTTTGCGAATTACGTCCAGCAAGGAGGTTTTTCCATGATCCACATGGCCCATAATGGTAACGACCGGTGGCCGCGGTGCCAGTTTTGTCGGATCATCGGTTTCTTGCTTCAAAAGGGTTTCTTCCTCAAAACTGGCGCGTTCGACCTCATAATCAAATTCGGAAGCAATCAATGCGGCCGTGTCAAAATCAATGGTTTGATTGACGGTTGCCATCGATCCCATGGCCATCATGGATTTGATGATTTCGTTGGACTTAATTCCCATGCGTTTTGCCAATTCTGAGAGAACAATGGCCTCATCGATTTTAATTCGGCGCTTAATCGCCTTGGCAACGGTTATCTGAGTTTTTTGTCCGCTGGTTACTTTTTTGCCTTTAACCAGCTTGCGTTGCTTGCGTGAACGATACCCCTTGGCATAAAGATCCTCCCCTTCGATCACCGCTTTTCTCCGAAAAGAGATTTTCTTTTTGAGGAATTTGCGGTCTACATCGGGTTCGACAACTTTTTTCTTGCGTTTCTTTTTCCCTTTTCCAACCGTTGCGGGCGGGGCTTCCAGCGGCGCTTGATCTTCAACGGCTTTTCTGCGTGGTTTCAGTTCTTCGACCTTGGCCCCGGCGGCCTTCCCGCGGGCAGCTTTCTTTTTGACAGGTTTTTCAACCGGTTTGACCGGCAATTTGATAATTTTGGCAGAGGGCTCTTTTTTGGCGACCTTTTTCGGCTTGGCCGCTTTTTTGGCGGCTGGTTTTTCCTCGGCCACCGGTTCTTCAACCATTTCGGGCGCTTCGGCTTCTGCCTCCACAGCCGCCGGTTCTTCTTCAACCGGTTTTTCTATTGTCTCTGCCGGCGCCTCAGCTTCTTCCGGCGCGGCTGCTTCTTCGGCCTCAGCTTCAGGCGTTGCCGGCGCTTCAACTTTAACTTTTTTGCGGCGTCTGCGTATAACCGTCGGTTTTATCCGTGTCTCCTCGACGGTTTCTTCTTTTTGGGTGCCAAATAGTGATGCCTTGATTTCTACAACGACCTCGTCATCCAAAGAGCTCATATGGCTTTTTACCGCAATATCCATATCATTGAGCTTTGCGAGCAGCACTTTGTTGGTCATATTCAGATCTCTGGCAAGTTCGTGCACTCTGAGCTTGGCCATTATTTCCCCCAAGGTCTTGATTTCCATTCCGGACAAACCGGAGCAGAAAAAGATAAATTATGTCTAAAAATAATCCCTGAAAAACTAGGGCGTTTCTGTATCCGTTTCATCATTTTGAGTTTCTTGCGAAGCGAGCTCATCGTCTTTTTCAGGAACGCTTTCAGGTTCTTCCGAAGACGGTTCTCCGTCTTTTTCGGCAGCACTCTCAAGTTCGTCCGAAGCGGGCGCTTCATCTTTTTCGGTAGCGCCTTCGGATTCGTCGGCCGAAAGCTCATCTCCCTTTTCTGCTTCGCTTTCAGTTTCTTGAACCGGTTGTTCATCGCTTGCGGCCGGTGCGGCTTCCGCGATTTCTTCTTCATCGATGTCTTCAGCCTGTTCGGCCTCTATCACGGCGGTCTGAGCGGCGGCAATTAATTTCCGGGCTTTCTCTTCTCCGATCCCTCTGACTTGAATTAAGTCTTCCGGAGCCGCATTGCTAACCTCCTCAGCCGAGTAAAAACCCAATTCATAAAGCGCATCCGCCATACTGATTCCAATGCCGGGTAAAGCAACCAATGAATCATAGCCGCTTTGCATGGCTTTGCTATAACGGGTCTCGCTCTTCACATCCAGGTGCCAACCGGTTAGCTTCGAAGCCAAGCGGACGTTTTGTCCTTTTTTGCCGATGGCAATCGATAAAAATTCGTCCGGGACGATCACTTCCATGGACTTATTGGTTTCATCAATGATGACCCTGGAAATTTCGGCTGGCGCCAACGCGTTGCAAACAAATTTGGCCGGGTCGACATGCCAGGGAATGATATCGATCTTTTCACCCCTTAGCTCCTGAACAACATTCTGTACGCGACTGCCTTTCATACCCACACAGGCACCCACTGGGTCAATGTCGGAATTGTTTGAAGCGACAGCGAATTTGGCTCGAATTCCCGGCTCGCGCGCTGCCCCCATGATATTTACAATCCCCTCGCTGATTTCCGGCACCTCGGTCCGAAACAGATGAATCAAAAAATTCGGATGGGTCCGTGAGAGAATGATTTGCGGACCGCGAGATTCCTGCAGCACATCCAGAATATACGCCCGTATCCGATCACCACGTCGATAGGTTTCTTTTGGCACCTGCTCCCGAACATGAACGATGCCTTCGGTATGACCGAGATTGACAATGATGTCACCCCGGTCAATGCGTTGCACAATGCCGTTGATAATGTCGCCGCGGCGATCGATAAAACTGGCATAAACCGCATCTTTTTCGGCATCTTTCATTTTCTGTATAATAACCTGTTTGGCCGACTGCGCCGCGATTCGCCCGAAGGTTGAGGTATCCATTTTGGTGCCGAGACTGTCTCCGATTTCACATTCCGGATCTAATTTGCGGCCCTCCTCAAGGCTAATTTCAAGTGCCGGTTCGACGACCTCTTCGGCGACATCCTTAAACTGAAAGACTTCAATTTCACCGGTATCGTCATTGTACTGAACCTCAATGTCCATTTTGTTGCCAAACTTTTTTCTGGCAGCAGATTTTAAGGCCTCTTCGAGAGCACGGATCAGGACCTCCCGGTCGATCCCCTTATCCCGGCTAACTTGTTCAACGACACGATTTATATCTGAAATTTGCATCAGATTTCTCCATCAAGGTCGATCAGCCGCGCTTTGGAAATCTCTCCAAACGGGATATCGACAGTTTTTTCTTCTGATGATAATGTTACTTTTTCTGCGGTTAATCCTGCGATGATGCCCGTAAAATTCTTTTGGGCGTTAATCGGCTGCAGGGTTTTGACTTTTACTAAGCGTCCCTTAAATCTTTGGTAATCCGCCAATTTGGATAACGGTCGCCGAGGTCCCGGCGAAGTAACCTCCAGATTGTAAGGCCCAATGTTATCAAGATGCACATCGAGCACATCATTCAACTGACGGCTGACATTAACACAATCATCTAATGCGACGCCTCCCGGCCGATCAATATACACGCGCAGGATCCTCCCGGCAGATTCCCTTTGATATTCAATATGCACCAGTTCCAAATTTTCGCCGGCGCATAGCGGTTCGGCAAGTGCCTCTACCTGGTTGATGATGTGTTTCTCCCTTTTGGATCCGGTGGGTCTGCTACGGTTATCCGATTTTTTGGATTTAGATTTTCTTTTTTTCTTTTTCACCAGATCCTTTTAACCCCTAAAAACAAAAAACGGGCTGACGCCCGTTTCCTTAATTCCAGGTAGACCTTTGACTTTTGAGCGATAAAAGTTATCAGTTCATGACACCGACCATAAGGTAATAGTTAATTCCATCTCACAGTCCTTAAAAAGTCCTACCCTAACCAAAAGGAAACGAACCCATACTGGAGCGGGCAACGAGATTCGAACTCGCGACACCAAGCTTGGGAAGCTTGTACTCTACCAGCTGAGCTATGCCCGCTCTTAATTCTAAATGATTATGACAAAATCGGCTGGTTGTCAATATATTTCAATAATAAAAGCCCATTTAGGATGGGCTTTTAGTCGAGTAAATCTCGAATGGATTTGAGCTCCGAATGCATCTCTTTCAGCTGCTCTTTTACCGGCAGATCTTTTTTGCCGGTTTTGGCGGTCAAATGCCGGCGGGCCCCCTGGATCGTAAACTTTTTTTCATAGAGCAGATCTTTAATTTTTAAAATCAGCTCGATATCCTTGCGGGTATAAAGCCGTTGGCCCGAAGAAGTCCGCTTGGGGCGCAGCCGTGAAAATTCGGTTTCCCAAAACCTCAAAACATAGGTCGGCAAGCTTACAATTTTGCTGACCTCTCCAATCCTGAAATAAAGCTTGTCAGGTATACCCTTTTGATATGATTTTAAATTGTCCATTTTCAGCGCCATTGATTGGCCCGAGTCCCTGGCCTCAGGCCGGCAAGTCGGCTTTAAATTGCTTCACCAGTCTCGCCGCTATTGATTGATGGATAGGGGTTACATCTTCATCTTCGAGTGTTTTCTCGGATGAACGGTAGGTTACCCGCAAAGACACACTTTTTTTGCCAGCGGCGATGGGTTGGCCTTCAAACACATCCAACAAACTGAAACTTTCAACCAGCGCTTCCGGCTGATCCTGGGCTGCGGTAATGATTTTTTGGGTTTCAAGATCGTTGTCCACGATAATGGTGATGTCTCTGACAACCGCTGGAAATTTGGGAATTGGCCTTGAATGCGTTATATCCTTGATCAACGGAATCAGATGATCGAAATAAAGCTCGAATAAAAAGGACGTTTGTTCTAAATCGTAATTGGCAAGCACCTGTGGATGAATTTCACCTACCAGACCGATACGCATTTGGTTGCATAAAATTTGAGCCGTATAGCCGGGTCTTGTATAGGTGCATTCGCTTTCCGGCAGTCGTGAAAATTGGACCTCATCGAATCGCAACGTAGTTAAGAGGGCTTCGACGATCCCTTTGATATCAAAAAAATCACAATCCGTACCCCGGTCATGCCAGGAAACATCATAACGGGACCCGGTCCAGAGTCCGGCCAGAATTTCGGTTTCTTTAGGGAGGTGTTGTGGGTTTTCGTTGATAAATATTTTGCCGATTTCAAAGATTTTTAGATTCTTTATTTGCTGTGAAAAATTATGATGCATGGTTTCAAGCAACCCCGGAACCAGCGATGTGCGCATCGCTGCCTGATCTTCGGTCAATGGATTTAAAATATCGACCATCTGTCTTCGCGGATCAGCGGGATCGATTCGAAGTTTATCACAGGATTGCTTATGCGCAAAACTATAGTTGATGGCTTCGCGGAATCCAAGCCCGGCCATTAGCTGGCGCACCCGGTTGCGCAGATCGATTTCTCTATGAGATGATCGTCCGGTAGCCGGCATTTCCGGAAATGTCGTCGGGATGTTGTTATATCCCAATAAACGGGCGGCTTCTTCCATGAGGTCTTCCGGTCGGGAGATATCCACACGGAAACTGGGCGGGGTTACGTTTAACGTATCTCCATCTTTTTTCGAGTCCGGTTTTTCAACCTGGAATTCGATGGATTTGAGAAAATGTTCAATTTCCCTGCGCTGCAGCTGTGTGCCGAGCAAACGGTTGGTATTTTTTACACTCAGTTTCACGCTTTTGACGGTCTGTCGATTGGGGTATTCATCTATCAGGCCGCTGATTAACCGTCCATCTCCGAGTTCCGCCATCAGTTTTGCCGCTCGGTTTGCGGCCGCAATCTGTCCTTCGGGATCAATGCCGCGTTCGAAGCGATGGGAGGCGTCAGTGTTGAGTCCCAGCCGTTTGGAGGTCCGGCGGACGCTGACCGGGCTGAAATACGCACTTTCCAGCAACACGCGGGTGGTGTCGTCCTCGATTTCGGAGTTCAACCCGCCCATGACACCACCGACCGCCACCGCTTTTTCACCATCACAGATCATGAGCATTTCGGGGTCCAAAACACGTTCTTTTTGGTCCAGGGTGACAAATGTTTCGCCCCGTTCGGCGGTCCGCACCACAATTCTGTTTTGCGCCAATCGGTCAAAATCAAAAGCATGCAGGGGTTGGCCGGTTTCCATTAACACAAAGTTGGTTACATCGACGATATTGTTAATAGGCCGCAGGCCCACAGATAAAAGCCGTTCCTGCAGCCAGAAGGGGGATGGCTTAATTTTAATATCTTCGAGCAGACGCGCCACGTAGCGCGGGCAGTGGTCCGGTGCTTCGATTTTAATGGATGTTAGCTCGGAAATCTTGTTGCTTTCGTCGGCGAGTTTAAAGTCAGGATATTTTAAGCGCGTATTCTCAATGGCGGCTATTTCGCGGGCCACCCCGATAACGCTGAGGCAATCAGGTCGGTTCGGGGTCAGTTCGATTTCAAATACCGTGTCTGAGAGTGCCAGGGCCGATGCCAGTTTATCGCCGACTTTCAGGGAGGGATCGAGAAGCATAATCCCGCTTCGGTCGGTGCCCAGGCCCAATTCACCCTCACTGCAGAGCATGCCCTCGGATGTCTGTCCGCGGATCACGCTTTTTTCCAGAACAAAGCCTTCCGGGAATTCGGTGCCGGGAAGGGCGATGGGTGAAAGCATGCCGGTTTTCATGTTGGGTGCACCACACACCACCGCAATATGCCCCTGGCCGGTATCGACCTGACACAGGCTTAGTTTGTCCGCATTGGGGTGAGGCGCGATCTCTTCAATTCGACCCACATAGACCGTATCCAGATAGCTGTAACGTTCGGTTACTGACTCTATTTCGAGTCCCACCATGGTCAGCGCGTCCGCCAGATCCGATGGATTCTTACGAATAGATACGTAATCTTTGAGCCAGCTTAAGCTTACTTTCATTCCATAACCTATCTAAAAAAGGCATTTAACATCTGATGGTAAAGCTTTAAACTTATAAAAAGTGCTTATAAAAGAAAGTGACTAAAGTTTGGAGTGATCTAAAGTGACTAGAGTTGAGGAATGCTATCCATTATATTAAAGAAGACAGAGCGCCAGCGATACCATAACTTTAGGCACTTTAGCTCATTTTAGCCACTTTAGGCACTTTTAATTTTAGCGCACCTTGCTTCACTCTTTTTCTCTTTCTTCGAAGGCGAACTGCTAAAATTGATTTAAGAACCTCAGATCATTTTCAAAAAACTTGCGGATGTCATCGATTCCATATTTTAGCATGGCAATCCGATCCACACCCATTCCAAATGCAAAACCGGTATAGCGGCCGGCATCATAGCCAACGTTTTCATACAGTGCCGGGTGGACCATTCCGGAGCCGAGAATTTCCAGCCATCCGGTGTGGGAACATACCCGGCAACCATCGCCCCGGCATATCACGCACAGGATGTCGACCTCGGCGCTGGGCTCGGTAAAAGGGAAAAAACCGGGCCGAAAGCGAAGGCTTGTCTGCTCATCAAACATCTGGTGCACGAAAGCGGTGAGCGTACCTTTTAGGTCTCCGAAAGAAATATTATCATCGACCAACAGGCCTTCAACCTGGTGAAACATGGGCGTGTGGGTGAGATCAGAGTCGCAGCGGTACACCTTGCCGGGCATGATGATCCGCACCGGCGGTTGCTGTTTTTCCATGGTTCGAATCTGAAGGGGAGATGTATGCGTTCTGAGAACAATCTCATCTGAGACGAATAAGGTGTCCTGCATGTCCCGGGCCGGATGATCCTTTGGGAAGTTCAAGGCCTCAAAATTATAATAATCGAGCTCGACTTCAGGTCCTTCGGCAATTTCAAATCCCATATTTGTAAATATATCGCAAATTCGTTGGTTAATTTGGGTAATGGGATGTAACGAGCCGCCGGGTGCCGGCCGTCCGGGCAAAGAAACATCGATCCCCGATTTTGTTTTTTTAACAGCCGTTTCGAGTTTTTGGGATGCCGCTTTGCAGGCTGCATCGAGCAGATTTTTTACTTCATTGGCCTTTTTGCCGGCAGCCGGGCGCTGGTCGGGTGGAAGTTTGGAGACGTTTCTTAAGAATTGGGTAACGATTCCTTTGCGTCCCAGGTAACGGACGCTCACCTCCTGGATCGCTAGATGATCGTCTGCCGCTTCAAGTTCCTGTAACCCGTCCCGATAAATTTGATCAATGGATTTATTCAATTTTTACACCTTTGGTGTAAAATCCTAATTTGGAATTGCGAATTGAGGAATTTAGGTATTAAAGCGGAACCGGATTTATTATAATTCCTGAATTCCTGAATCCCTAAATTCCCCAACACCTCAATTCTAAATTTCAAACCCTCAATTAGGGCTACAGTTTTTGTGCAGCCAATTCCGCGATCTTCGTAAAGCCGGCCGGATCAGAGATGGCCAGGTCGGCCAGGACTTTTCGGTCCAGATCAACCTGCGCTAGTTTGAGACCGTGCATAAACTTACTGTAGGATAGATTATTCATACGGGCCGCGGCATTTATGCGCGCAATCCAGAGTCTGCGAAAATTGCGTTTCCGTTGGCGCCTGTCCCGGTAGGCATACATGAGGGCTTTGTCTACCGCATCTGTAGCTGTTCGAAATAACTTACTGCGGCCCCCGCGAAACCCTTTGGCTAATTTTAAAACCTTCTTCCTTCGTCGTCTGGCTTTGAAGCCACGTTTTATACGCATTTTTATCTCTCCATTTTTATTAATTGCTTAAATACTATGCCGTCATATTTTTATTTTGCTTGATCCTAAATGGCAGAGGGCAAAGCGCAAAGCGCCAATGAAAATTTTCCTTATTTTAATTCAAACGCTTTGCCCTATGCCCTATGCGCCATGCGCTAACCGTTGGGCAACAGCAACTTGATCCCCTTCGTATTGGTTTTGTCGATCAGACGGCTTTTACGCAGGGATCGTTTTCGTTTGGTCGTCTTTTTGGTTAACATATGACTTGCACAGGATTTATTATATCTAATCTTTCCGGTGCCGGTTTTCCGAAACCGTTTGGCTGCGGCTCGATTGGTTTTTATCTTGGGCATCTAGAATTCTCCTTCACTCTTAAATTTCAATCTTTCACGTTCGTGCTGGTTTGTTGTAAAAATAGATGGCGTGAGCAATCACGAAGTCCGGCTCACGCCACCTGAAAAATAATTCAATAGGAACTACAG
Source organism: Desulfobacterales bacterium (assembly GCA_050122495.1). GTDB lineage: Bacteria > Desulfobacterota > Desulfobacteria > Desulfobacterales > JAHEIW01 > JAHEIW01. The sequence continues at coordinate 11,194 of JASFIU010000007.1, forward strand.
TCAACGCCTTGAAGGTGATTTATTTATTACAATTTTATTTTAAGATCAAGCTATTTTGGTGCAAGAACCATTACAAGGAATCGTCCTTCAAATTTGGGGCTTTGTTCCAACATCGCAATTTCCTCTGTTTCTTCGATGATCCGGTTGAGCACCCCCATACCAAGCTCCTTAAGCGTGATTTCACGGCCTCGAAAAATCACCGTTACCTTGACCTTGTCCTTTTTCCCGATAAATTTTTTAATATGACCGATTTTAACCTGCAGGTCATGCTCGCCGGTTTTGGGGCGCACCTTTATCTCCTTAAGTTGAAAGGTGCTTTGCTTTTTCTTGGCCTCCTGTTTCTTTTTGGTCTGCTCATATCTGTAGCGGCCATAATCCATTATTTTACAAACAGGGGGGTCTGCGTTGGGCGAAACTTCTACGAGGTCAAGGCCAACATCGGCGGCTGCCGCAAGAGCTTCTTTGGTCGGTATGATACCGACTTGATTTCCTTCAGAGTCGATTACTCTTACTTCTCTTGCTCTTATTCTTTGGTTAATATTGATTTTGTTCGATCGATTGGGTCTATGGGGTCTTCTTGGAACAGCTATGCTCGCACCTCCTATGAATGGGTTATAATTCGGGACTACTCGGGTGTGAAGTCTCCGCTAAAAATTTGATAATGTTACCAGGTCCAGGCTCTTAATGCTTACACCTTGTTCATCCGGGGAAGCTCAAGAATTTTAAGATCTGTGTTTCTTGACGAATCCACTGCTTTTCAAGAGTGAGATATATAACAACATTAAGAAATGCAAGAAAAAAATGCAATTAAAAAACCTGTTTATTTGTTATAGCGCAACTTAAAATGGGGTATCAACGAATGCTGGCGATCCATTATTGCCGAAGGGTATAAGTGGCTAAAAGACTATCCTTCAAGTATGTATTATCCGGATTCGAAAAGAAGACTTTCAATAATTGCAGGCTTTTTGGGCGCAATATGTTGGGGACAACCGAAATTTGTTTCTCTTTATATAAAGGCGGCAGCTGGGTGAAATCACACTGGGTACCGCCACCCATGGCATCTTCATAGGCAAAAACAATCTCGCCGATGTCGCTTATGATAAGGGCGCCGAAACACATCAGACAGGGTTCCAGCGTGCTGTACAGGGTTACCTCTCTGAAATTTATATTGGATTTAAGGCTGATGAGCCGCTTTAACGCTACCATTTCGGCGTGGTCGACTTCGTTTGGACAATCGCCGGTGCTGCCTACTCGCGCGCCGGTAGCAATGATTCTATTCTCATGGACCATCACACAACCCACCGGGAACTCACCGGCGGCCAGGGCGGTCTCCGCCTGCTGCAGGGCTTGTGTCATAAAGTGTTCGTGATTCATCGCCGCTCCTTTAAAGTTGTATCGAAAAAAAATTAGTAATTTGAAAAAGTGTCCTATTCCTAACCCGATTATAAATGTTGGAGCGGAAATTCGAAGCACGAAATTCGAAATCCGAAACAATTTTCAAAAAATTTAAATTCAAATGTTCTAAACGGTTTTGAATTTTGGACATTCGTATTTCGATACTGTTTCGAATTTCGTTATTCGGATTTCGGATTTAAGGCTAACAAATTTTTATGAATGAATATGAATACTAAAGCCGACAGATCTCATCATCACACTCACAACTATCATCGACTTCGTAACAATAGAGGATTCGTGACTCCATTTCGGCCTGTTTCTCTGAGATCGTCATAAAGGGTTCTCCGGCAGCGATGGTTTCCAGATCCGGCTTTGCCGGTATTGAATCCAGGCCGTTAGCAATGATTTCTCCGGATGCGCCTTCCATTATTTCAGCGTCTTCTCCATTGGTGATGACGGCTATCGGCACCTGACCTGGTGCGATGAGTCGGGATACCGCCAGCACCGGTCGCCGACGGGTCACCAGAGAACCGGGGCCATACTTGATAACCATGCAAATCCGGTCTGCCAGGGTAATCACGAAGTCAATTCTTAAAATCGCTTTTTTTGCATCGGCTTTGACACGCAGTTCTTGGCGAGGCTCAATATCCGTTTTCAGATATCCTTTCTGCTCGACAAGCAGGCGCGCGATTTTTTGCCTGTAGCGCTCATCGTGGGTGTCTTTTAAAGCTTTGCCGGTGATAAAGTCGACCAGTTCACCGAGAATGAGTTGATGTCCGCTCATAAATAGAGTTACCTGGGTCGGGATTCTGGTTTATTTTTATGAAAAATATCGCCCTTAAACAGGCAATGGTGTCAGATATCGCTTTACAATGATTCATGTAGCTAATAATATACGCTTCTTTTCGATTTTCCAAACGATTTGTGATTCGGATGAATACGGGATTTAATTTAAAAAAATATTCAGGGACGATTGCCCCTGATTTCATAGATCGGCTGAAACAGATCTATTTCAATATGGATCAGGCATACGAGACCGCAGCTGTCCATTATGATTTTACTTGTGACGGCTGCCGGGACAATTGCTGCCGCACCCGGTTTTATCATCACACGATCATTGAGTATGCCTATATTATAGAAGGTCTCAAAACGCTGACACCCGACAAACAGAACGAGATAAAATCGCGTGCGATAACCGTCGTGGATAAAACCGCCGGCGCCGATGATAATGCAGCGCCTGTCAGGCTGATGTGCCCGCTTAATTTTGATGAACGGTGCATTCTGTATCCCCATCGCCCGATGATTTGCCGGCTGCATGGTCTACCCCATGAGCTTAACAAACCCGGTCAAAAAACAATTTATGGACCGGGATGCGCAACCTTTGACCGGCGCTGTGGCCACCTGGGCTATTTCGAGTTTGATCGCACGCCGTTTTATCGAGAATTGGCGCAGCTTGAACAGGCGGTTAAGCAGGCGCTGGGAAGTGCCGAAAAATTCAAGATGACCGTAGCGGAAATGATCGCCACAGATACCCAATGAAGCAACCTTGGCCATGAAATACCTGGATTTAGATAAGCTCAAAGAAATTCCCGGCCGCCGGATCGAGGCCGAAGACACCTTCTCATTTCGGTGTTATCCGGGAATTGGCTGTTTTAATCGCTGTTGCCGGAATTTGAACCTATTTTTATATCCGTACGATGTGCTGCGCCTGAAAAGTGCCCTGGGCATCTCCTCGGATGAATTTCTGGATCAATATGTGGATGTGGTCTTGCGATCCGGCAATTTCTTCCCGGAGGTGCTTTTGCGCATGTCGCCAAAGCCAGAAAAACCCTGTATCTTTTTGAGAGAATCGGGGTGCTCAATTTACGCGGATCGACCCGATACCTGCCGCATGTTTCCCATGGAGTATGGCGTTATTTATGATGCCGCCATTAAAAAAGATAAGCTGGTGTATTTTTTCCGACCGCCGGATTTTTGCCTGGGACCCGATGAAAACGAGGAGTGGAACGTATCGAGCTGGACCCAGGATCAGGACGCGGTGCTGTATCAAAAAATGACAATGCGCTGGACGGAATTAAAGCGGCTGTTTCAAGGTGACCCCTGGGGAACTGAAGGTCCTGAAGGGCCCAAGGCCAAGATGGCCTTTATGGCGACGTATAACATCGATCGCTTTCGTGAATTTGTATTTAACAGCAGCTTTACAAAACGTTACAAAGTCAAATCTGCAATTCTTAAAAAGATCCAGAATGACGATGGGGAATTGCTGAAGTTTGGCTTTGACTGGGTAAAATTATTTCTCTGGGGGATAAAAAGCAAGAAGATTAGACCGCGCTAAAACCGATCTCAAAATTAAACCATTTTCATAAAATGCCTTTGGGCATTTCTTTTACCCGATCACCTCCAAGGACATACCCGCCGTCGAGTTTTAAAACGCTGCCGGTCATAAAAGGCGCATCTTTTAGAATGTACAGAACAGCCTTGACCACATCCTCGATCGTGCCGGTCCGGCCCAGCAGTGTGTGCGCCTTAAGGGCTTTTTTCTGGCCTGTGTTCAACAAATCCCAGCCTCTGGTTTCTTCGGCATGACGGGTTTCGAAAAATCCCAGCATGATTTCGTTGACCCGCACCTCGGGTGCGCCCACGCGCGCCCAGGTCTCGGTTAAGAGCGAAACGCCTCTGTTGGCTGCGGCGTAACCGTCGTTAAAAATCAGGCCGGCCGGGCCGGAACGACCCACGATTGCGGCGATAGAGGAAAAATTGATAACCGCTCCGTCACCGGTTGCTTTCAGATGCGGCAGGGCAGCCTCAAAGACCCAGCGTTTGGCGCGCAGGGTGGTTTCCATTTCCAGGTCCCACTGTTTTTCAACATAAGGGCCATGCACCACCGGCCATCCACCGCGTTCGATATTGTTGATTAATATGTCCAGCCGGCCGAAGCGGTCGATGATTTTCCGGATCATGCCGGAAATGGCTGCGGTTTCGAGCAGGTCGGTCTTTAAAATAAGGTGCTCCCGGCCGGTGTTGTCTAAATCCTTTTTCAAGCCGGGCAGTTCTTCCTCCCAGTCAAAATAATTAACGACGACTTTGACCCCCGCATCCGCAAGGGATAAGGCAACGCCTTTTCCGATACCCTTGATCGCCCCCAGCACCAACGCTACTTTGTCGTGAAGGTCCATTTTGCTCACCTTGTTCAGTTATTAAATAATGGGTGTCGGGTGTCAGGTTTCAGGTGTCAGGTCTTGAAGACAGACGTCAGAGCGCCGAAAACAGAAGGAAGTTTATTAAGTAATAGTCGCAGTCGCTGTCCTCTGCTCCCTGTCCTCTGTTTTCTGACACCTGACACCTGAACACTGAAAACTTATTGATTAAATACCACCTTTTTGACCCACTCCATTCCGACTTCCAGCAGGGCGGTATCATCGGTCTCGGCGGCGGCCAGCTTTTGCGGGTCCACATCAAGATTAGTCGGAAGTTTGTTTTTAAAAAGTTGGTGTCTAAATTTATCCAAGTCGTAAAGGGCCAGATAAACCTGTTGGCGTGATTTCAGATCCAGCGGACCCGGCAACATCTGGTTTTTAAGACCGATGATTTGCATCATCTTGTCGTTGACGCAATTGTAGGCCTCAATTTCCTGGCCTTCTATCCATTGCCCGACAGTCTGTTTTTGAGGCTCGTTATGCCCCAAACAGTGCGGCTCCTTCAGGAGCATGAAACCCTCTGTGATTCGACCGGACTCGCGGCAGCGGGATATGGCCCGCACAAGCGGATAGGTGCGGCATGATGCCGGCCGATGCGCATAAACACGGCAGCCTTTTTCTGACACAAACGGGCAGGTTAATCGTCCGGCATCCTTGGGTTTAAGTGTCACAATTGGCAGCCCCGACCCGGGGCCGACGTGCTGGCTCGTATAGCGCTCCAGAAATTCACTTGAAGACAGCTGTAATCCTTTTTTCAGACGCAAAATGTCATAGGGAAACAACGACTGATTTAAATCTCGGCAGCACGCATTAAAACACGCCACGCCGGTGTAACATGCAAAGCTGAACCGTTCGTCCAGCCTTATGGGGGTAAGGTTGTCGTTCAATTCTTTCTAATCCTCATTATAGGGTTCTATGTTCAGAATTCAGACGACAGAAGACAGAGGACAGATGACAAGGTGTAAAAACCCGTGGGCCGCTTATGGATTTCGAGTCACAGTCTCGTTTCTCTGTTTTCTGACCCCTGACTTCTGTCCTCTGTTCTCTGTCCTCTGAACCTCCAAAACCTGTATCAGGTTTTGGAGATGTGTCCAATAAATTTTTAGCTTACGATTTTTTTGATCGAATTCCGGGGCCCGCATACAATATGTAGTGTCCTTTTTCACATCTCCATACTGCGGGTAGGAGTTCAGCCCATAATCACATAACCGCCTGAAATTTTGATTTTTGCAGGCTCAAAAATCCTTGACAAGACAAATGTCGAATGATATGTTCACCTCTTTGCACAAAACGTATCTCGCTGATTTTATAGGAAATATTTGTTGGTACAAGTCAGTAAAATCATTACTCAATCCGTCTGTCAACCGGTGGGTACCGGTTAAACCGATAAATAACCCAAGAAATATAAATCCAATGACATGAAGGGAGGTGCAAACGTTTAAATTTTTTTACATCTTTTAACGCTTTAGAAGAACCACAAAAATCTACCAAATTTTAGGAGGTATAATAAATGCCAAGTTTTGTAATATCTGAAAAATGCGATGGTTGCAAAGGCGGGGACAAGACGGCTTGCATGTACATTTGTCCCAACGACCTGATGGTTCTCGAACCTAACGAGATGAAGGCCTACAATCAGGAGCCGGATCAATGCTGGGAATGTTTCTCATGCGTAAAAATCTGCCCGACCCAAGCCATCGAGGTTAGAGGTTATGCGGACTTCGTTCCCCTGGGAAGCAGCGTAATGCCGATGCTGGGTACCGAAGATGTCATGTGGACCTGCAAGTTCCGCAACGGGGTCATCAAACGCTTTAAGTTCCCCATTCGGACCACACCCGAAGGACAGGCCAACGCGTATCTGGATCTGAAGGGCAATGATCTGGAAAGCCAGCTGCTGTCAACCGAAGAAGCCGATGGCAAAGAGTACGGTCAGCCTGGTGAATTGGTTTAAATGTGACGCCAGGAACTAAAACGATTTTATGATAATGATCTTAAATTAATGATTTAAGGAGGATGTAATATGGCATTACCGAACAAACCTTTGGGTGAACTTAAGGCTGTAAAGGACCCGGAAGTCGAGGAGCGAGAAGTTGATATTCTAATCGTCGGCGGCGGTATGGCCGCTAGCGGCGCAGCCTTTGAGGTCAAAAAATGGATGTCTGATGACCAGAGTGTTCTGCTGGTGGACAAAGCGGCCCTGGAAAGAAGCGGTGCGGTTGCTCAGGGCCTTTCTGCAATTAACACGTATATCGGTGAAAACAGCCCGGAAGACTATGTGCGCATGGTCCGCAACGACCTGATGGGCATTGTCCGCGAAGACCTGATTTTCGATCTGGGTTGCCACGTGGATGATTCCGTCCATCTGTTTGAAGAATGGGGCCTGCCGATCTGGAAGAAAAGTGAAGAAGGCAAAAATCTGGATGGTAAAAAAGGCCAGAAAATGGGGACCCTGAAAGCGGGCGCCTCACCGGTACGCACGGGCAAATGGCAGATCATGATCAACGGCGAATCTTACAAACGGATCGTCGCCGAAGCCGCCAAACTTGCCATTGGCGAAGAAAATGTTCTCGAAAGGGTATTCATCGTCGAATTGCTGCTGGATGCCAACAACGAAAATCAGATTGCCGGCGCGGTCGGGTTTTCCGTTCGTGAAAACAAAGTGTTTATCATCAAGTGCAAGTCCATGCTGGTCGCCTGCGGCGGCGCCGTGAATATCTATCAGCCCCGCAGCGTCGGTGAGGGCAAAGGGCGTGCCTGGTATCCGGTATGGAATTCCGGTTCCACCTACACCCTGTGCATGAAAGTCGGTGCCGAGCTGTCCATGATGGAAAACCGTTTCACCCCGGCCCGTTTTAAAGACGGGTATGGTCCGGTGGGCGCTTGGTTCCTGCTGTTTAAAGCCAAAACCCTGAACGGTCTGGGTGAGAATTTTGCCGGCAGTGATGCCGCCAAAGCCGAGCTGGAAAAATATGCACCTTACGGTACCGCTGCGGTCACGCCGACCTGCCTGCGGAACCATCTGATGCTGTTTGAAATGAAAGAAGGCCGCGGGCCCATTATGATGGATACGGTTTCCGCTCTGGCCGAACTCGGCAAAACCATGGACAAGAAGGAACTCAAACACCTTGAATCCGAGGCATGGGAAGACTTCTTGGATATGACCTGTGGACAGGCCAATCTGTGGTGCGCCACCGATACCGAGCCCGAAAAGAAAAATTCCGAAGTTATGCCCACCGAGCCGTATCTGCTCGGATCGCACTCCGGCTGCTGTGGTCTGTGGACCTCGGGTCCGGATTTGGACTGGGTACCGGACGACTACAAGATCAAAGCCGACAACGGCAAAGTTTACAACCGCATGACCACGGTTAACGGCCTGTTTACCGCCGGTGACGGTGTGGGCTGCTCCGGCCATAAGTTTTCTTCCGGCTCGCACGCCGAGGGACGCATGGCCGCCAAACAGCTGGTGCGTTATGCCAAAGATCACGCTGACTTTGCACCGGCACTTAGCCAGAGCGCCGATGAACTGGTCGATATCGTTTACAAACCGGTCCGTACCTACCTGGATCATTGCGAGTACACCACGGCCGACGACATCAATCCCAACTACATTAAGCCCAATGGCATGATGTACCGGATGATGAAGGCGACCCACGAATACGGTGCTGGAACGGCCACCTTCTACCAGACCACCAGCAAGAACCTGGAAATCATTATGGACATGCTGGCAACAATGCGGGAGGATAACGAAAAATTGGCGGCCGGTGATCTGCACGAACTGATGCGCGCCTGGGAGATCCAGCACCGCATCTGGACGGTGGAATCCCATCTGCGCCATATCCAGTACCGCAAAGAAACCCGCTATCCCGGTTTCTACTATCAAGCCGATTATCCGGGACAGGATGATGAAAACTGGTTCTGCTTTGTGAACTCCAAATTTGATCCAAAAGAGCAGAAGTGGGATGTTTTCAAGAAAGACTACGTTAAACTGTTCAAGGATTAATCAAAGGTCGACCGTGAACTATAGTCGATGAAATAAAACCTCCAGGTGTCGGTTGACACCTGGAGGTTTTTGTTAATGTCGTTCGGTTATCGGTTGGTTGATGCGAGCTGCTGGTTACATGGCTTTTCGCTTCACCGCCGTTTTTTAGGTGTCAGGTGTCAGGTGTCAGTCTCATGGTTCAAAGGTTCAACATTCAAAGGTTCAGAGATTAGATAACAGCAGAAAGAGAAGATACATCGGGACAGTGCAACCACAAAACCCTGAACCCAAGAACTGACATCTGACATCTGACACCTGACAACAAAACTGTACGGAGGGATGATATGACTGAAGAAAAAGCAGCCCCTGCAAGCGGAAGCATTTTAGTCGTTGGCGGCGGAATCAGCGGCCTGACCACGGCGATTGAGGCTGCCGAAGTGGGGTATGAAGTCTTCCTGATCGAAAAAAATCCGTATCTGGGCGGAAGGGTCGCACAGCTGAACCAATATTTTCCCAAGTTGTGCCCTCCGACTTGTGGCCTGGAAATCAACTTCAGACGGATAAAAGACAACCCCAGGATCAAAATCCTGACGTTGTCGGAGGTGGAATCGGTCAGCGGCGATCCGGGCAACTATGATGTGGCGGTTAAAGTTAACCCCCGATTCGTCAATGAGAAATGTACCTGTTGCGGCGATTGTGCCGCTGCCTGCCAGGCAGAAATTGCCAGCGAATATGATTTCGGGATGCAAAACATCAAGGGGGCCTATTTGCCTTTTGAAATGGCATTTCCGGCCCGTTACGTGATTGCCCCAGAGATAATCGGTACCGCGGATGCGACCCGGGCCAAGGAGGCCTGCAAGTATGATGCGGTTGATCTTGAAATGGAAGCCAAAACCCTGAATTTAAATGTGGGCGCCATCGTGTGGTCCACCGGCTGGCAGCCCTATGATGCGGCTAAGATCGATAACCTCGGTTTTGGTGAGTATCCCAACATTATTACCAACATGATGATGGAGCGCCTGGCATCTCCCAATGGACCCAGCCAGGGTAAAATCCTGCGCCCCTCGGACAGCAAAGAGCCCCGGAGCATCGCCTTTGTCCAGTGTGCGGGTTCCCGCGATGAAAATCACCTGCCGTATTGCTCCTACATATGCTGTATGGCCTCTTTAAAACAGGCCACCTATGTTCGCGAGCGCTATCCCGATGCCAAAATTTATATCTTCTATATCGACCTGAGGGCACCGGGTTACCGCTATGAACGGTTCTATCAAAGCATCAAAGAGGATGAAAACATCTTTTTGATCAAGGGTAAAGTGGCCGAGGTGAGTGAGGATGCGAGCACGAATCATGTCACCGTTGTGGCCGAAAATGCTGTGACGGGTGAAAAAGTGCATCAGGAAGTGGAGATGGTTGTTCTGGCAACCGGCATGCAGCCCACGGCGGCTGCCGGCAAGCTGCCGGCGGATTTACAATACAGTGCCGACGGATTTATTATCAACGACTTCGATAAAGGCGGAATGTTTGCCGCCGGATGCGCCAATAAGCCGGCTGATGTGGTTTCGTCCAATCAAAATGCGACCGGCATGGCCCTTAAGGCGATTCAAACCCTGGTGAATAGGTAGGAGGTTATCCATGGATAAAAAATATGGTGTGTATATCTGCGAAGGTTGTGGGATCGGGGAAGCCTTAGATATCGAGAAGCTGAGCGAGGTCCCCAAAGAGGAGGGCTTAGCGGTCAAAACCTGCCCGATCCTCTGCGGCCAGGAAGGGCTTGAGCTTCTGCAGAAAGACGTCGCCGATGAAGGCGTCAACTGCCTGGTCATTGCGGCCTGTTCGCGACGGGTGCTTTATGATGTCTTCCGGTTTGACGGCTGTATCGTGGATCGGGTGAATTTAAGGGAACAGGTGGTCTGGACCCACCCCCGCTCAACGTATCCGGCCCCCACGGAAGAACAGAAAGATGATGAGACCTTCATCGATCATGTCCAAATGCTGGCCGAAGATTATTTAAAGATGGGTATGGCGCGGGTCGAAAAAGTGGAATTGCCGGAGCCCTATCAGCTTGAAACGCTGAACAGAAAGATACTGGTTATCGGCGGCGGCATGAGCGGGATTTCGGCTGCCATCGATGCGGCCAGGACCGGTTACGAGGTGACGATCGTCGAAAAAGAAGCATCCCTGGGCGGGAATGCCAGAAACTGGCGCCAACAGCTTCCGGGAGCGTTTCCTTACGAGGATTTAATCCCGCCGGCAGTCGAATCTAAAATAAATGAACTTGAAAGCTATGCCAATATCACGGTCAAAACCGAAACCGTGGTCGCCCGCATCGCCGGGGAACCCGGTGATTTTACCGTGACCCTTAAAAAGCCCGGTGAAAAAACAGAATTCGATGTTCCCTATCCCTTGCCGGATGAGATGAAACTGGACGATAAGGGCAACGAGTTGAACGCCGAAGAACTCCACGCCAAATTTATGGAATATAATGAAGGCAAGCAGGACATTTTAACCTTTGACCCCAGCGGTGAAAAGTTCGGTGCCGTGATTCTGGCCGCCGGATGGCGACCCTACGAGCCGGAAGAGGGCGAATTTGCTCATCTGGGCTACGGCGAGCTGGCGGATGTGGTTACAAACCATCAGTTTGAGGAAATCGCGGCGGGAGGTAAAATAACGCGGCCTTCCGACGGCAAGGAAGCCAAATCCGTTGTTTTTATCCAGAGCCCCGGTCAGGGGGATGACAAGGATTTCAGCTATACCGGTGCGGTGACGAGCCTGGTGGCCCTCAAGCAGGCCAAATATGTCCGGGAGGATTATGCGGACGCCAAAGCGTTTGTTTTTTACCAGCACATGCGCACGGTCGGTTTAACCGAAAATTTATACAAGAGCATCCAGCAGGATCCCGGCATCTTTTTGACCAAAGGGGAGGTCAGCAGTGTTTCTCAAAACGGGGATGGCCTGATTGTGGAGGCCGACAACACCCTTCTGGGAGAAAAGGTTCAGGTTAAAGCGGATCTGGTTGTGCTGGCAACCGGGATGGTTCCGGTTACCGCAGACGACCCCGTCGTCAACCTGGCCTACCGGCAGGGACCGGGGTTCAGGGATAATGCGCTTTTTGATGAATATGCCGATTCCAATTTTATCTGTTTTCCTTATGAAACTCAGCGGACTGGGATTTATGCCGCCGGCGCCATCCGGCGCGGCATGACCGTGGAAGAAGCGGTGGAGGATGCCTCCGGGGCGGCCTTAAAAGCGATTCAATGTCTGGAGTCAGTTAGCCGCGGTGTTTCGGTGCATCCGCGCTACGGCGATATGACCTTTCCCGACTTTTTCTTCCAGCGCTGCACCCAGTGCAAACGCTGTACGGAAGAATGTCCGTTTGGCGCGATCGATGATGATGAAAAGGGCACGCCCAAACCGAACCCGGCCCGTTGCCGACGTTGCGGTACCTGTATGGGGTGCTGCCCGGAGCGCATCATCAATTTTTCCGATTACAGCATCGACAGCATCGGCTCGATGGTCAAGGCTATCGGCGTACCGTCTGAAGATGATTATGACGAGCCGCCGTTGCGCGTTCTGGGACTGATATGTGAAAATGATGCCTATCCGGCCCTGGATATCGCTGCGCTTAACCGTCTGACCTATTCGGCCGAAGTACGCTTCATACCGGTCAGGTGTCTGGGATCGGTTAATGTCATCTGGATCAAAGATGCCCTGGCCCAGGGCATGGACGGTGTCTTCCTGCTGGGCTGCAAACACGGTGATGATTACCAGTGTCACTTTGTCAAAGGCAGCGAACTGGCCGACATTCGAATGAAAAAGATCGGTGATGCCCTGTCGAGTCTGGCACTTGAAGAAGAACGCGTGGCGCAGTTCCAGGTGGCCATCGATGAATATGATCAACTTCCGCAGATCATCGATGATTTTGTTGCCAGCATTGAGGAAATGGGTCCGAACCCCTTTAAGGGATTCTAATAATTGATTATTTTCGATTGATTGGGGAGGTAAAATATGGCGGAAACATATGTAATTGAGCCTGATTTAGATTTTATCAAAGAAGTCGGTGCGCTGGGGGGCGAGGACCTGAAAAAGTGCTATCAATGCGCAACCTGTTCGGTGGCCTGTGCCATCTCGCCAGATAACAAACCGTTTCCACGCAAAGAGATGATTGCGGCTTCATGGGGTTTAAAAGACAAGTTGGTCCGTAGTTCGGACATCTGGCTGTGCCACAATTGCGGTGATTGTTCCACCCGCTGTCCGCGTGAGGCCAAACCGGCGGATGTCCTGGCAGCCGTGCGATCGTATACCGTCGAGGACTACGCACAGCCCAAAGTGCTGGCCAGGGCTTTGAAAGACCCCAAGAAACTGCCCATCCTGCTGGCGATTCCCGCCGTTCTTTTTCTGGTTGTGGGAACCATCACCGGGCTGCTGGATTTTACACCGGATCTCAGCGAAGGCATCAAACATTGGAAATTTTTCTCGACCTGGCTGGTGGACATGATGATGCTGCCGGCAGCTCTCTTTGCAGCGGCCGTTTTTGCCCTGAGCCTCAAGCGGTTTCTGGGCGATATCCATCAGAATGCACTGCTGGAGGGTAAGACAAACAAAGAAAACATTGAAGTGGTCGGATTCGTTAAAGCGTTGATTCGTGTCATCCCGACCATCCTGTTGCACCGCAAGTTTTCAGACTGTACTGAAAACAAGGATCGCCAAACGGCCCACCTATTAACGTTATATGGCTTCATCGGGCTATTTATCGTGACCAGCATTTTATTTGTGGTGATGTATGGATCATACCTGCTTCCCAGCGGACCACTGCATGGCCCCTGGTCCCAGTTGAATCCGGTCAAATGGCTGGCAAACATCAGCGGGGTAGCGCTTATTGTCGGCACCATTCTATTGATAAAAAACCGTATCTCCAAAAAAGACCAGGTTTCCAAGTACTTTGATTGGTACCTGGTCTACCTGGCCTTCGGGCTGGGTGTGACCGGCATGGGTGCGCAGCTGACCCGACTGGCCGGCTGGGCGGCGTTTTCTTTTACCACTTACTATATTCACCTGGTTCTGGTGTGGGCTTTGTTTGCCTATCTGCCATTCTCCAAGCTGGCCCATCTGGTTTACCGGACGGTGGCGATGGCGTATAACGAATATGCCGGACGTAACTTTTAAATAAGATACTGGTGGAATTAAAAAAAGGGGATGCGGCAATGCATCCTCTTTTTTTATTGGAGTGTTGGAGTAAGGGAGTGTTGGATAATTGAAAATCAGAGAGCATCCTTTCATTTTTCCAAATTAAGATACAACTTGACTTGATAACACGCTGAGCTGCGATACGTTTACGGTATCTGTAAATATCAGGACCCAATATACTTGGTTTCAATTGTTGATATCTGCAATTTAGGCCCACCTGTGATCAGCTGGAGATACATGTACTCCAGTAAAAAGTTAAAAGGTAGGGCAATAATACCCTACCTTTTACTTTGTTAGTCAAAAATAATCTGAGATTGCGACTGATTCTTCGATCCGATAAAGCTTATAAACTCAGGGCTCTTATGCTGATGATACTACACAGGCCGTGGATGTTGTCATAAGATTCTCCGTCAGATGTTTAAGCCATCGATCTATTGAAATAAGAATAAAAATATAATAATCAACTGTTTGCAATTAAAGGAAAAAATGAGCTGCTGTAGTCAGACTCTTTATTTACACATGTAAGCGCTGGAGATTAAATGCAGTACCGGCCAACTATTTTTATAAGCGTAATGTTGGTATTTATGCTGATCGGGCTAATAATTGACGAGATTGTATTAGCTTCATCACCTGTTTATGCGGGCCATAAAAATACCGTTTCAAGCATATCTTATGATCGACTCAAGGAAGCAATGGATTTGTCTGCCGCTTATCTAACGAAGAATTGCAATGGAAAAGGAAAATTCTTGTATCGTATAAACATAAATCCGGATATCCTTGTAAAGCCCAAATACAATTTTCTGAGACATGCTGGGGCCATTTATGCGCTGGCAACTTATGATCAACTTTATCCGCAAGATACGACAAAAAATGCTATAAAACGTGCCACAGCATTTTTAAAGAAGAGTTCAATAGCGCCAATGCCGGAAAGAGAAGATTTACTGGCGGTCTGGTCTCATCCGGATATTACCGGTAGCAGCAAACCCCTGCAAGCCAAACTCGGGGGTTCAGGATTGGGACTCATATCCTTATTGAGTGTTGAAAAAATTATTTCCGGTACAACTCCCATTGAATATTTGCGTAAAATGGGTAATTTTCTTTTATTTATGCAGAAATCCGATGGAAGTTTTTATTCTAAATATATCCCCGAAAAGGGCGGCAAGGACGATACGTGGGTATCGTTATACTATCCGGGTGAAGCCGCTTTAGGGTTGCTAATGCTTTATGAGAAAGATCGTTCATTAAAATGGCTGCAAGGCGCTGCAGATAGCATAGCTTATTTAGCGCATAAACGTGGAGGTAAAAAATGGGTCGAAGCTGATCATTGGGCACTTTTAGCAAGTTCCAAATTATTACCGCTATATCATCTTTGCCGGCAGTCATTGCCAAAAAAGGCGATCGAGCTCCATGCAATCCAAATCTGTGAAAGCATTTTGAAAAGCATACCGATTAATAACCGAAACACTTCATATTTTGGATGTTTAACAAACGACGGCCGAACAACACCAACGGCAATAAGACTGGAAGGTTTGTTGGCAGCGATTAGTTACTTGCCGGAGGAATATGCCAATTTACGAAGGCGAATGATCTCCGTAACTGATGATGGATTATTGTTTTTACTACGGGCTCAATTACGTTCCGGTCAATATACAGGAGGCATTCCGCGAGCTATTAAAGAGTTATCTGAAAATCATCCAAAATTCAGTAATTCCTTCAACCGGCGCGTAACAGAAATACGCATTGATTATGTTCAGCATGCTCTAAGCGCTATGATCCTTCACACACAGTGTTTTTTTAAATCTCAAATATATTGATCTGCAATAGGCATACAATAGGAATAGAAAAAGCAGGGCCATTTCTGACCCTGCCCTTAAAGTAAGGTTATTTCGGATTTCGTTTAGCTTTTAACCGTCGTCGTCATCGTCGTCGTCATCGTCGTCGTCATCGTCGTCGTCATCGTCGTCATCATCATCGTCATCGTCGTCGTCATCGTCGTCGTCATCGTCGTCGTCATCGTCATCATCGCCACCACCACCGCCGCCGTCACCGCCACCACCACCGCCGTCACCGCCACCACCGCCGCCGTCACCGCCACCACCGCCGTCACCGTCGCCGTCACCGTCGCCGTCACCGCCACCGTCGCCGTCACCGCCACCACCACCGTCACCGTCACCGCCACCACCACCGTCACCACTGTCACCACCATCGCCAGGACCTCTACCACCAGAATCACCCTGATCGGGATGTTCACTGACCTCGATAGCACTGATGGTATATTTTGTCTCTGTGCGGGGATCTTCCTGCACAATGGCTGCCGGAGCAGTTTTTGCGGAATCAGGCAGGGTAATGGTGATCTTATTTCCGGAAAGGACTGCAATTTCATCTGATCCGATCTCGATCATCATTGAACCACCGCTGAGAACACCGATTTCGGTATCATTTCCAACAACTCGCACATAACCACTTAATTCGTCAGCGGTCATATAAATATTGCCGGTAGTCATATTTTCGGCTATCGTATCGAAATTTAGCGGTCGGGAAGATTCTTTTAGTGAATAATATACGGTTCCTTGCTCAACCACCACGTCATGGCGATCTGCCATCGGGCTGACGGAAAATACGGTCTTGGGTTTTACCGTCATATAAACGTCGTCCAGTTCGACCGCACAATCACCCTCGCATCTTAACAAGAAACCATCAGGAAGCGGGGCTTCCTGATTGAATTTACCGATCACCTTACTGTCCTCAATAATGGATACCATGCCAGTGGGAACTATTCTGGCCGCAAACCCGGCAGTCGCAAAAGCAAAGAATAAAAAAACGAGATAAACTATTTGCCTCAACTTTTTTCTTCGTTTTACCAGCATAGTAAGCCTCCCGCATGCGCAGATAAATGGATCCAACAACTCTCTGCATTCATGACTGCAGATTTATTATCAAAGTGCATTGCTTGATGAAAATTACAAGATACCGATATTTGTCTCCGTTTTCCTCGAAAATGATGGATTAGATTTGATGCCAAATGTAAAAATGTTGTTTCAAGCTAAACGGAGGAGACTGTAAAGATATGAGAAATACCGGTTATTCGAAAGTCACAAGAAACGTTGGAGCGAAATCCCGCTTGAAAATCAATATTGAAATTGAATAAAAGGAAAAAGAATAAATGTCAATTAAAAATTATCAATAACTGCAGATATTTATAACTATATGTAGTTTTGTTTTTATCTATAGATAAAGAAAATCATTAAATTGGCTGCAATGAAAAAGTGGGATAATCTGTAGAGAAAATATAAATTTGGTGAGTTTTAATATATTGAGATAATCTGCAAAAAACCACCCCTTTGAAAAACATAGATATCATAAATTATCACAAATTACCCCAGACTTCAGATATGTAGCTGGTATCACAGCATTGTAAGACCTTAAATTATGCTAAAAATAAGGTTTGAAATTTAGTCGTTGACCAGTTTGATGGTAAGGCCGGAATAAATTATGTCAGATAAAATTTTGGCTGCTCCACTGGATAGAATACTTCAACATTCTAAATTCCTTGTTGGATATTCGATATTCAATAGGTATCTAAAATGGGAAGGCTGAATAAATTAGCGACTTGACTAGGGCAACTCTTCGTGGCTGCTGGAAACCACCAGCAAGAACCTTTGAACCCTGCTTGTGGGGCCGTAGCGCAAAGCGCGAAGCCCCAAACCGTTGAACCTCTGAGCCCCCAATCCAAATAAAAAAGGGAGCGCCTTTCGGCGCTCCCTATAATTGAATCCTGCGCTTCTACGAGATCACTTTTCATCTCCGGTAGCAGCTCCGTGCAGCTTGATCTCAACTTTCTCGGTCAGCCCTTCATAGTATTCGCGCAGAATTGCAATAACCTCATCACGGCCGAAGTGATCCGGCAGTTCTCCGCCCTCGGAAAGCATCTTTCTGAGCATGGTTCCGCTCAGCAGCACGCGATCTTCTTTTTCGTGCGGGCAGGTTCGCAGGGAAGCCATGCCGTCACACTTATAACAGTAAAAGGTCCAGTCAATTTTTAATGGGGTGCAAAGCAACGCTTTTCCGGTCTCTTCCGGCTGCGGAATTTTATCAAAAATGGTCTGGGCCTCAAACATGCCGTAGAAATCACCCACACCGGCATGGTCGCGGCCGATAATCATTCGCGAACACCCGTAGTTTTGCCGGAAGGTGGCATGCAGCAAGCCTTCGCGGGGTCCGGCGTAGCGCATATCCAACGGGTATCCGCCCTGGACCACCTTGTCTTCGACGAAATAATTTTTCACCAAAGAATCGATGCACTGAACGCGGACTTCAGCCGGAATATCCCCCGGTTTCAGATTGCCGACCAGCGAATGAATGTAGACACCGTCGCAAACTTCAACCGCAATTTTGCAGAGATATTCGTGCGAGCGATGCATGGGGTTTCTGAGCTGCAGGGCCGCCACTTCGCTCCAGCCGCGTTCTTCAAACATTTTGCGGGACTCTTCCGGTCGCATGTAAACGCCGGCGTATTTGGTTGGATATTCCGATTCGGTCAATACCTTTACGGGGCCGGCGAGGTTGATGTCTTTTTGGTCCATTACCATCTGGACTCCGGGATGATCATCTTTGGCGATCTTCCAGAACGCATCCGCAGTTTCGGTGCCCTCACCCATGTAAACTTTTTCACATTCAAACTTTTTGTCGGCCTCGGTCATTTCATATTTTTCGGTCACCGTCATGGTGGCCATCATTTCATCCGTTTCGGGGTCATATAGCGCAATTTCTTCGCCTTCCTTGATGCTTTCCGCGTCTTCCTTTGAAGCCGAAAGGGTCACCGGAATAGGCCAGAAGGTCCCGTCGGCCATCAGGAAATTTTCACAAACGCCTTTCCAGTCCGCCTGGGTCATAAAGCCGGTCAGCGGGCTGAAGCCGCCGATACCCATCATGATCAAATCGCCCTTTTCACGCGGGGAGACCGGAATCTTTTTAAGGCCTTCGGCCTTTTTCTTTTCAGCTTCGAGGTCGGCGCCTTCAAGCAGGCAGCAAGTCAGTCCCTTTCCGCCATGAGGTGGAATTAAATTTGCCATTTTGTTTTCCTTTCCTTTCAATCTATTTTTCTGTAATCAAGTCGCCCTCCACGACTCCTTTACATTTATATAAAAGGATATTGATTAGTAAGGATGGCGGTTTTTGTCAAGCGGAATTCCACTCTCGGGGCCAAGATTTCTCGATAAAGTTAAAGGCATTCTTTTTTTATCGCCTCAGTTTAAAAAAAGTCGTTATCCAGGATTTTTGGCTTGATTTGGATTCCCATTTCGGGATATGACAGCTGAATTATTAATCCCGCCGACATTGTTTTATCCTTAACGATATATATGGGGAGGCCCATTTAGGTTTCAGTTTTTAAAGAATTGGAGTGTTTATTATGCTGGATCGCAAACTGCCCGATGAACGGCGGCAGCAAAAACGTTTCAAAGTCCAGGAAGGTGCCTTTGCGGCCCTGGTTGCCCAGGAAAGCAGACTGGGCCAGATTAAAGACATCAGCATCCGGGGCCTCTCGTTTCGGTATATCGACAGCAATGAGAAACTTGAGAATGCCGATGAATTAAAAATCATTCTTGGCAACGAGGGCCTCTATCTGGATAATGTGCCCTTTAAGAAAATATCAGATATTGAAATTGAGAGTGAATATAGTTTCAGCACGGTCAAAATGCGGCAAATCGGACTGGAATTCGGAGAATTGACAGCGGCGCAGCAAAACAGATTGAATCAATTCATCGAGAACCACACCATCGACTAGGCCTAAACATCCCTCGAAAGGGTCTCAATCCTTACGCTAAACCAAAAAATATGAAAGCCCGGTGACTTTCACCGGGCTTTTTTTCGACCGCAACTGAGTTATTCAATATCGTCCTCATCGTCGTCCTCGTCCTCGTACGCGGTTTTGATACTGCGTCGAGGACGAGGACGAGTACGAGAACGAGTACGAGAACGAATGCGAGTTGGAGGTCAGGAGTTGTTGCCTTCGGTGCTGCTTAGAATGTGAAAACGCCCCCCATAATTAAGATAACCACAATCAGCAAAATGAGGATCACAATAATCGTATTTTTTCGGGATTTCATCTGGGGCGCCTGTTTAACATCCGGTGCAGGCGGTTCTTTGACTTCCGGCCGGGTGCGAAAGAAGCTGGATGGCGGCGGTGTATCCGGAGGCTTGATTATTGGACGCGATGGTTTAACCACCGGCTGCGGTTCAACGGTTTGATCATTGAAGGATTTCGTTGCGGCAACATTTTCATCGGGTTGCGGACTCGAAACCGCGGCCCTCTTTTGGGATTGTTGCCCTGACATATCCGGCGGAATGGTCAACATGGCCGTATCAAATTTCGCGGGTGCGGCCGTAATTTCAGCTCCGCAATGGGGGCAATAACGGTATTTCAGGGTCTCCACTTCGGGCAGCTGCTTGCTGCAATTAGGACAAGTAATCTGCATATTTTATCCGGATTTTGTTTTTCCTTTTTTTCTTCGTACTCGTCGTCGTCCTCGTTCTCGTACTCGGCTTTTGATAGAATATCGAGGACGAGTACGAGTACGAGGACGAGCACGACATGAATAAATACCGGCTTATGGTCTCGTAGAATTCAGCCCCACAAAGGTACCCCCATTTTTTTGACACAAAATACGCATCAAGGTTGCAAAGCGCTCACCGGTATTGCCGCGAGCGCGGGTTTTGGCCATGAACACCGGAAAACCGATGGCATGAATCCGGACGCGCCTGGAACCGTCTTTGGTGCGTTTATTGATTCGGTCCACGGTATCAATGACCGGCTGCATCCGTTGGCCACTGAACTCATCTCCGAAAACATAAAGGCTGATTTTTTTGTCCGTTGCATAAAAGGTTCGAATGGCTGCGGTGATACCCTCGACCGGACTGCTATTGCTGAAGGCCCGCCAGACGATCAGCTTGGAAATAATAGCGCGGCGACGAGCCGCTGTATCGGGAATCCATCTTCCTCTGTATTGTGAAAACATATATTCGCCCATATCGTTCATTATCTGGATACCCTTGACTTTCGGGTATACGTCCAGGGTTTCTCTTAGTTTTTTCTGTACCAGACCCCAGGCGTTGCGCTGCATGCTGCTCGATGTATCGATAATAAAGATAATATACTCGCTGTCCACCGGAATACCGCCGATGGAGCGTTCAATTTTTCGCGGCCTGGTTTTTAGCAGACGCCGCATCTCTTCAGTTAATTGCTGCATGGCTCTGGCCAGTTTGCCTTCAATAATGTTTTGAACCTGGGCGGTGCCTTTTGAGGCGGCAAATTGGCCCTCAATCATAGACAGATCTTCCTGCAACCTCGCCAGCCGAACTTTTTCTTTTGATAGCTGTTCTTTTTTGGCCGTCAAATCACGATTAATGATGACGGTTTCACCCCGGATTTCAACAAGTTCTTCTTCGAGCCGGATAATCTGGGCCTCGAGGTCCTCTTTTGCTTCTTCAATTATCAGCGGTTCGGCGAATTTGGATAAGACAAACAGCAGGATCACCGCCCCAAACCCGCAGCAAATACAGTCCAGAAAAGACAAACTAAATATCTGAATGTTTCTACGAGATTTTTTCATAAGTTAACTAAGCCATAAAATTGGCTGCGAGCAACCTATTTCCAGACACCTAAATCAAATCCGCAATCCGCAATCCAAAATCCGAAATCCATCAGGGCCAATCTTTTGAAGGCGAAAAAAATGAACCGCGGGTGTCCTTTGCCAGCCGCCAATATGCATCGGCGGCGAGCGGGTCGCCTTCCATCGGGTATAAAATAATATTGACCGGGGCCCGGGGGAGTTCGCGAATCGCTTCATTAAACAGACTTAACCGTTTTTTGCTGGTTACCCGTTTGCGCCAGGGTTTACTTGATCCCATGGTCGGCAGGCTGTCGGTCAGCAAAAAAATATTATCGGGCGCCGGCTTCATCGCTCCCATAGCGTTAATTGCATTTAAAAGACTGGTGCCTTTTTCGGGGGCGATATTATCTAGGCTATCTGTGCTCTGATTTAATTGATCGACATTGCCGGCCTCCAGCCAGGTTCCCTGGGTGCCTTTCAAAAGAGGGCCGGCGGTTTCGTTAAACGTATATATCTGGAATTTGCTAGTCTGCGGAAGCTGGGTGGTTAACCAATTAACGGTGGCGATCACCTGCTGCCATTTGACGGATTTTATTTTTTCCGTTGTGCTGAGGTTTCGACGCCGGATGATTCCGACAATGGTTTCATCCAGCATACTGGCCGAGGCATCGACCAGAATAAAAATACGTCTGCCGCCCATCTTTAAGTCGGTTAAATATTGACGGTCTCCATGTCCGAGGAATTTTTGCATCCGGGTGCCCATGTCGTCCTGCGCCTTGGCACCGGCTCTCAGCCGTTTGAGCTCCTCTTCCAATGATTTCAGGTCGGATTTTAATTTGTTGACGTGGGTTTTGGTGGCTAGGGTGGCATCTTGCCTGTCGGACAGCTCAATCTTTTTTTGCTCAAGAATTTCTATGATTCTGCGGGCCAGCCCTTCTATGCGCGCCATATCCGCTTCGGTTTGCTCTAATGAGTTGCGGGCCCGGATAAGATCTTTTTTGCCTTCGAGTACTTCCTGCTCCTTTCGATCAACCTCGGCACGAAAATCCGACGTAATCGAATCCCTCTGTGCGGCGCTTTTGGCGTTGACAAGCACAAACATCAGGATAATGGCCCCCAGTCCGCAGGTAATGATATCGAGGAAAGATAAGCTGAAAATATTGATTTGTCTACGTTTCACCATAAGAAGGTTCCATGCAGGCAATGAGTTTAAGCCTTTCACCCGGCGTTCCGACCCGAATGACCTGGCCGAGTGACAAAATGATTTTCATATGAACCGGTTCATCATTTACAAACGTTCCGTAGGAGCTGTAGTCGTTCAGTACAACCTCATCTCCGCGCAATTGAACCGAGCAGTGTTTACGGGAAACACCGGCTATCTGTCCCTGGATTTGGATGCCGAATCCGTCTGCCGCCCTTTCAAGGCCGATGATTAACGGCTTTTCGGTTATGCGATAGGCGAGGTCGCGATATAGGATGTGGGTCGGCCGCTGGTGCGTCTGGGCATGTCGATCGGGCACTGTATTTGAAATCGGACCCTCGGCCGGCAGCGGTCGTGTAGTCAAAAAAGGGGCGCTGCCTTCGGGCGGCGATGCAGTCAACTGATTTTCGAATCGAAATAAACCCTGTGCCCCGCTTCCGGGGGCGAGTTCGATTATTTTGTAATTTTCAATACCGGCCAGCATATGGGTTATACCCGGCAGGCGTGCCATTCGATCTGTGAGCATTAGGACCGCTCCGAGTTCATTGTCCCTATAACGGTTATATAAGCGGCCGATCAAACGCTGAAATTCCTGAAACACCGGCGCGCTCTTTTTGTAAAACAAGTCTCTTGTTATCGTTACGTGGTATACCTTGGAGCCGCCCGTCATTTCAAAGTGAACGCTGGGGTTTTGCTTTAGTTGCGATAATACGCCGGGCAGGCGATCGTATAACTCTTGTTCGGTGGCAGCCTGATGTAAAGGGTCAAAACGCGTCGTGCGGACAAATTCCTCTGCAATGGCATCCACCCATCTGCTGTAAAGTTTGCTCAGGCCATTCCCTTCCAGAGATACGGTATCTTTCTGGCTTAATTGCCCTGCCCGCTGCAGGCGGGTAATTTCAAACCGGTGCAGGTGTATATCCAGGTGTAGCAACAGCCCTTCAGGCAGTCGATCCGGGACCGCGGCAACCGCCAGGGGAACAAAACCTCTCACCGGGATTGACAATTCACGGGTGATTCCTAAAATGAATCCCAGATGTTCCCGGGTATAAAAACCCGGTACCGCAATAACCATTTCCTGTCCGTGATGTTTGACGGTTTCCCAGATGCGGGCCAAATGTTCGAAAGCG
>JASFIU010000008.1:0-31951 GCA_050122495.1 Desulfobacterales bacterium
CGACCTTTTTTGAAATGTACAAACCGGGTGTTTTCCACCCGTTTGATCCGGTCATTATAAGAAATTTGAGCCTTACGGACCAGGCCTAAATCCGGATGCAGCTTTTCGGAAAGCTCGCTGAATTGCAATTTTTTGAGCAACGATACGATCGCACCTTTATCCTTTCCATGGACGTCAAAATAAAAAGCTGTCATGGAGTCGGCTTCCTGAACATATTCTTTTTGATATCCGCCAAGCGACTGCGGGTTACAGGATGCCTCCGGAAGGGCTGCTGTTAAGGCGCCTGAAATAACCCCGCTGGCGGGTCCGGCCAGAGAGCCTGCGGCGGCAGCCAATTGTCTCATGGTATCCGCATACTCTTCATCCTCCAGACAGGAATAATACTCCTTTAAACTGTGCCGTTGCTCCACATGGGCAATTGAATAGACCAGCAATGCTTCTAGTTCATCCTGGCTTTCAAGCGAGTCAAAAAGAGCGGTGGTGATAATAATTTTCCCGGTCGGTATGGCAAATGCGTCAATTCGGCGGCTGTCTGATAAATGAAATGTATAATGGTAACCGATCTGTTTGGCGGGCCAGTTTTGCAAGACCTTTTGGCCCACCTCATTTAGAATGACCTGTTTTTTTGTATCTTTTATAATGGACGCATTATCGCCCAGTCGTATCGTCCACTCTCTTTCGAGAGCGGCCTCCAATGAATAATCAGGGAGGTACAGCTTTTTTGTAAAACAGAACGCGCTGGCACGATACCCATTTGCTTCGGCATCCTCGCGTCGCATGCCGGTCGGCTGGCTCGAATCCGATATATGATTGCAGGACCATAAATGATAGAGCTTGCTCTGAGGGTTTACGAAAACATATTGATGATTTTCGTCGCCTAGTGTCTCCAGCAGGATCTTGCGGATACCGCCAACAGTGGTTTGCTCGAGGAGGTCCTCGCTAAAGAAAAATTTAATGAGCCCCGTGCCGAATATGGGATGGGAAAGCTCGAGGGTGATATCCGGGCTTTCGATGATGACATCGATGACGCGGGCTTCCAGAGGTTTATCCTGGAAAAATATCTTGCTAACGGTTTTGCGATAAAGATACTCGATGCCCTTTTGTCGTCCGAATCCAAAATTTAATTTGTTGAGCTGGGGCATAACCAACAGATTTTTTCCCAATACACCGTTTATGATGGATTCTTTTGCTTTAGCATCAAATGAAACACCTTTTTTACCGGATACCGGTGAATACCATACGATGCATAAAACGAACAAACAAATCCAAAAGAAAGGCTTTTGATACATGCGTTGCACTAACGAGCTCCTTGCGGTGATGAGAACGTGCATCTGTGTTTTCTGTTTTGATTTTTATAAATATAAAAGCCCACCTCTCAAAACTAGAAATGGACTCTTAAAAATCAAAGGCAATGTCGAGGTTATCATCTGTGCTGAAAACTTATCTGGTGTGAATTATAACGATTGGCAGGCCATCGGTCAAGTTAGACGGACAGATCAATGCCCTCTTTTTTGAAGCGCTTATTTACATTTTTTTTAATGAGGGGACCGAGCGATTTGGACCAGTCCTGGGCCACGGTCATACTTTCCTGGAGAATCAACGGCCAGATTTTTATGGTTTTTTTCCCTAAATCCGTCTGGTAGAATTTAAGCAGCCCCCGAATATCTTCATGACTAAAGTGTTTGGCATAAATCGGTATAACCCTATCGAGAAAGCCGCCTTCCGTCGTCATTTGTTTTTGAATAACCTGGTTTATTTCTTCACTCAGGATTTGATAGGTTTTAGCCGGCAGATCGGGGCGCGACGCTTTGATCGACCGGCTCATTTGGCGGATAAAAAAATTAGAAATTTGTTTGGTTACATCCGGTGGCCCGGTGATGCGCATCAATTTTTCGATGTCGGCCCGCTTTGCGGGAGATATATTACCGCTGGCTGCCGGCGATATCAAAACACTTGTAGTCACCGCCAATATCAATAGCGTTTTAAGCATGGTATTTCTCCTGTGCTCCCTAATTCATATTAGATATTTTAGCCCAGATGCGCGTTTTAAGCAAAATAATGTCTATGATTTCACGTTAGAAAGCAAGGGATAGGGCCAAAATTCAGGAATTGCGGATTCAGGGATTTAGGAATTAAATGTATTCTGCCCGTCGAGAGCCTCAGGGTCGAACGATCATTCTAATTCCTAAATCCCTCAATTCCTGAATTCCTCAATCTTTGAATCCTGACACCCGACACCTAATAACAACCGTGTCTTACAAATTAATTGCAGTCACGACACTAGCGTTTTAGCATCTCGCGCGCGTGTTCCAGGGTTGTCTGGGTAATTTTCTCACCGCCCAACATTCTGGCGATCTCTTTATAGCGATCCTCATCATTGAGCAGGTGAATCGATGTGCGGGTTCTACCCTGGGAAACATGCTTTGAAATGCGGTAATGCCGATCACCAAATTTGGCAATCTGCGGCAGATGGGTAATGCAGATGACCTGGTGATGATTCGCAAGAGCGGCCAATTTTTTCCCGACGACTTCGGCCACCCCGCCGCCGATTCCCGCATCAACCTCGTCGAATACGACGGTTTCAACCGAATCGGTTTTGGCTAAAAGGGCTTTCAATGCCAGTACGACGCGAGATAGTTCTCCACCGGAGGCGATACTGGCCAGCGGTTTTAATGTTTCGCCGACATTGGGCGCAATCAAAAATGTCGCCCGGTCGATACCCGAATCGGTTAGCATGCAATCCTTTGTCGCCAGATAAGGATTTGTGCTTTCGTCGGCCGGCAGGCTGTGCAACGATACCTGAAATTCCGTTTTCGACAGCATTAGCGTTGCCAATTGGTCTATTACCCTTTTGGCAAAACCTTGGGCAGCTCTTTTTCTTTTTCGCGACAGCGTTAAGGCCCGCTCATTCAACTGGGTGTGCAGCTCGCCAATTTGGGATTCGGTGTCCCGAATGGCTTCCGTAATATTTTCAACATTGGATAGGTCCTGTTCAATGGATTCGAGTTTTTCAAAGACAGCCTCTATGGAACCGCCGTATTTGCGCTTGAGCTTATTGAGGATATCCAGCCGCTCCTCCACGGCCTCCAGCTGTTTTTCGTCCATCTGAATCGAATTCAGGTAACTCCGCAGTTCTTCAATGAGGTCCTCAATTTGATAGGTGGTGTCTGAGAGGTCGGCGCTTTTTGACTTCAACTGTTGGTCGATCTGGCTGATTTTATCCAAATTCTTTTTTACATCCACCAGCTTTTCGATAACCGAACCCGGTGCGCTGTAAAGCGATTCAATGCTATTGTATATGACCTGATAAAGCGCTTCTGCGTTTTTTAAGCGCGCTCTTTCCGCTTCAAGCGCTTTATCCTCCCCTTTGGCCGGATTGGCAGCCGTAATTTCGCTTAACTGAAATTCCAGCAGCTCTTTATGCTCGGCCTGCCGCTTTTTGAGTGTGTATAGCTTTTCTAATTTTTCCAGCATGGGTATCAATCGGTGAAAATCGCTGCTGACTTGCGCGCGCAACGGCATCAGACCGCCGAATTGATCTAAGATTAAAAGATGCTGTTCTTCTTTTAACAGCAGTTGGTGAACATGCTGTCCGGATATGCTGGCCAAATTTTCGGTGATGGCGTTGAGCAACTGGATGGTGGCCATCCGGCCGTTAATGTAAACCCGGTTCGTATCGCTGCGGGAAATAATTCGTCTGACCAGCAGGCCGTCTGACGGTGCGTAACCGTGTTCGATCATTATATCCGCTACCCGGCCGGATCCGGTTATTTCAAAAAGGGCTTCCAGTTCGGCATTTTCCGCTCCGGTGCGCACCAGATCGGCGGATGCGCGGCTGCCCAGCAACAGGTTTACCGCATTGAGGATGATGGATTTGCCGGCCCCGGTTTCGCCGCTGAGAATGGTCAATCCGGCGGAAAAACGGATCTGCAGATCGTCAATGATGGCGAAATTCCGAATGGAAAGCTCTTTTAGCATGAACTGAATCCTCTTATTTCGGATACCCGGTTATTTCTCTGATGCGTTCATAGAGCGGTTTCAGTCGCTTATACATTTTTTTGTAAACCTGATGATAAAGTGCATCATATAAGGCTTGATTTTTATGATCGGGCTCATAGACCTCTCCGACGTGGGTCATGGCGTTGACCGCAGTCTTAAAATCCGGATGGAGGCCGGTTCCCACGGAAGCATCGATGGCCGCTCCCAGTCCCGAGGTTTCATAAAGATGGGGCTTGGCGGTGGGTAGTCCGAAAATATCGGCGGTCAATTGCATGGCAATACGACTTTGGCTGCCGCCGCCGGAAACCCGCAGACTGGTAATCTGGGTGCTGCTGCGCTGTTCAATGCGTTCCTTGCCTTCGCGCAGCGCATAGGCCAGGCCTTCTAAAATCGAGCGGTACAGGTGAGCGCGGGTATGAATATCACCGAAGCCGATAACCGCGCCTTTGGCTTCAGGGCCCGGCATTTTAAGCCCGGGAGTCCAGTAGGGCTGGAGCACCAGCCCCATTGAGCCGGCCGGAATCGATTCGACCAACTTATCAAACAGAGTTTCGGGCTCGACACCCTGCCGGCTGGCTTCCCGCTGTTCCAGATGGCCGAATTCGTTTTTAAACCAGTTGACCATCCAATAGCCCCTGTATACCTGAACTTCCACGGTATAATAGTCCGGTACGGCAGATGGATAAGCCGGCAAAAGTTTAATGGGTTCGATATACTTTTTATGATTGACATTAATGGTGGCGGTGGTGCCGTAGCTCAAACAACCGATTGACGGCTCCAGGCTGCCGGACCCGATAACCTCACAGGCCTTATCGGCTGCTGCCGCTATCAGCGGCAGGCCCCGGGGGATTCCGGTCGCTTCAGCCGCAGTCCCGGTGATTTCGCCCAGCGGCTGGCCGGGGGGAATCAGATCGGGTAATATGGTCGGGTCTATGCCGGACAGTACCCGCCATTTCCAGCTCCAGCCCGCCGACCAGCGCAAGCGTTTGTAGTCAAAGGGAATGTAAGCCACCTGGCAGCCAATTGAATCCACAAATTTGTCGGTTAATTTGTAGGTCAGGTAACCCGAAAGCAGCAAATATTTATGGGTATTTTGCCAGACTTCAGGCTGGTAGGTGCGAATCCAGTTGATCTCCGCTTCCTGCTGCAAATAGGCAACGGTTTTTGTCAAGCGGGCAGCTTTAAAGATCAAGCCCCAGAGGCCGCCCACCGGCGGCAGTCCGTAGGTTTTTCGCTGATCCAACCACATCATGGCCGGACGCAAGGGTTGACCGCTTTTATCGACGTTAACCACACTTCCCCGCTGGGTGGTTAAGGCCACTCCGGCGATGCGGTCTTTGTCGATCCGATGGCGACTCCAGACTGTCTGGCAGGCTTGAATCAACGCTTTCCAAAACACCTCGGGATGTTGCTCGGCCCAAGCCGGCTGCTCCGAAAAATGAGGATCAAAGGTTACCGCTTCTTTGGCCTGCAGCTGTCCCTGCGGATCAAAGATCAACGCCTTGAGACTTTGAGTTCCGTTATCGATAGCCAGGATCAGATCTTTGGCACTCATAGCATGCGAGCAACTGGAGTTTAAAATAAAATTTTTGCTTTGGCGATTTGTCCGACAGCCCCCATCACGATCAGCGTTGTTCCGGCCGCGAGGACCTGGTCCGGCGCGGGGTTAAATTCTATTTCATTGGATTTATGTTTGGCCCCCAAGACCAGCAGGCCGTAACGCTTTTCTAAACCGCAGTCGCGAATTTCTTTGG
The DNA here is from genome assembly GCA_050122495.1 of Desulfobacterales bacterium. Taxonomy (GTDB): domain Bacteria; phylum Desulfobacterota; class Desulfobacteria; order Desulfobacterales; family JAHEIW01; genus JAHEIW01. The sequence continues at coordinate 5,754 of JASFIU010000008.1, forward strand.
CGTTGAGCTTTGAATTTTCTGAAACCGTTAATTCATGGATTCTTAAATCCCCCCGATTTGAACGCAGCATGTGATCTAAAAAATCCACCGCCGTGGGGCGGATCATTTCGGATGCCATACGAAGGGCACCAATCGCATTGGGGCAGACGACCGCATTTGCCCCGGCTTTTAATAATTTCGGCTCCAGGTGCTGATTGGTCATGCGGCTGATAATGCGGATTTGTTGATTCAGCATCCGGGCAGTCATCGTCACATAAAGGGTATTTTTATCCGATGGCAGCGTGATGATAATCCCGGCAGCGCGCTCGATTCCGGCCGCAATCAGGTTTTCATCATCGGTGGCATCCCCTTCGATAAAGAGCAGATCACAGATGGCTTGGCAGCGTTCGATTCGTGCCCGATCTTCTTCGATCAAGACGGCGATTTCGTTGTTTTTACACAATTCGGTAATTACACCTCCCCCGGTCTCGCCGCCGCCGCAGACGATATAATGATCTGTTAATTTATCTATTTGTTTTGCCATTTTCTTTTTCCTTAAGATACCTGAAAGTTGCCCCTCCAGAAGCAGGGCCGTCAACGAACTGATGCCGTAAAGAATGATCCCCATACCGAAGGTAATCAGGAGCATCGTAAAAATTTCGGCCGTCGTGTTGCCGGTAACCTGGATGATCTCTCCATAACCGACAGTTGTCAGGGAGACCACGGTCATATAGAGACAATCCAGAAAACCGGGCTCGCCGTCGAAGATAATATAATAGCCCGTGCTCCCGGCCATGATGACCAGAAAAATTAAAACCAGTAAAAAATATAGCCGTTTGCGAATGCTCATACGTTCAAAAATTGAATTTCCAAATGGTGTCCCTATCGACAAAATTGATAAAGATACTATACCAGTCATAATTTACGTGTAAAGAGTTTTAGATCTAAAGTGTAAATATCATCAACCTAGTGCGATGCCCCACAAAAAAGCTACTAAAATCTTCTGGCTTTTAGGTCAGTTGAGTTCGCTAAATGCTTCTGGTCACTGGCGGTTGGACTCCTGTCACGGGTCACTGGCTGATGGTCACTGGATCGGCCAGCAGCAAGCCTGCGACGAGCTACTTTCGGCCTGAGCTCAAGTCGAAGGCAGTCGAGTCGAAGGCAGTCGCCAGAGGCCTGACACCTGAATCCTGAAACCTAAAATTAGGACCGTGTCTTGTAAATTACTTGTGGGACGCAACACTGGAGGGTGATTTAAAATCTTTACAAAGATGCGCGCATGATCTATTTAGACACTTATCAAGAAGCTTAGGATCTGTCCGATTTAGAACCCGAAAAGTTTTCAGCCCTACGGGTGCGCCCCGACGGAGCCTAAAAAGAACCGTGGTTTGATCGGACAACGCGCGAGGATGTTATGGGAAGTGAGATCCCCTTGGTTATTGCCACTTCAAACCCGGGAAAAGTTGCCGAAATGCGAGATCTGCTGACCGGCTTCCCGGTTCAGTTAAAAAGCCTCACTGATTTTGGTCCGATTCCGGCGGTGGAAGAAGATGGCGAAACCTTTGATGAAAATGCTTATAAAAAGGCCAGCTTTACGGCCAGAATATTGGGAATCCCGGCGCTGGCCGACGATTCGGGTCTCGTGGTGGAGGCACTGGACGGCGCTCCCGGTGTTTTATCCGCGCGTTATGCCGGTGAAAATGCGACCGATCAACAGCGGATGGCCAAATTGCTCAAAGAAATGCAGGGTCAAACCCACCGCCAGGCTGCCTTTGAATGCGTTTTATCCATCGCGGTCCCATCCGGCCCGGCCCTTACCTACGAGGCCCGCTGTGAGGGGCTGATCGCTGAACAACCGGTGGGGCAAGGTGGTTTTGGCTATGATCCGATTTTTTTCTATCCGCCGCTAAAAAAAACCTTCGGGCAAATGACGAGAGCCGAAAAAAGCCGTGTGAGCCACCGCGGCAAAGCGCTGAATGAACTCAAACAGGAGTTTGATAAGGTCTTACGCTGGGTCCGACGGCAGATGCCGCTGGAAGAAAAATTTTTATACGATTAAGACAAGGAGGATTTAAATGATTAGCGAATTAGTCAAAGCAAACAGAAGTTGCCGACGCTTTTATGAAGACCATCAGATTGAGTTAAAGACGCTGGAAGAACTTGTCGATCTGGCGAGACTATCGGCTTCCGGTGCGAATCTTCAGCCCTTAAAATACATCATCTCATGCCAGCCCGAGGTGAATGCCGAAATTTTTTCCTGCCTGGCATGGGCCGGCTATTTAAAAGACTGGCCCGGCCCCGATCCGGGCGAAAGACCTTCCGGATATATTGTGATCCTCGGTGATACCACCATCAAAGAGGAGTTCGGCGTCGACCATGGTATTGCCGGGCAATCGATGCTGCTGGGAGCCAGGGAAAAGGGGCTGGGCGGTTGTATGATCGCCTCGATTAACCGCAAAGACCTACGGCCGATGTTAAACATCGAATCACATCTTAAAATCTTGCTGGTATTGGCCATCGGAAAACCCAAGGAAGAAGTTGTGATCGAACCCGTTGGGCCGGATGGAAATATTAAATATTGGCGAGATGCCGAAGCCGTGCATCATTTACCCAAACGAGCGCTGAACGATATTATCGTTGGTTCCCATGGATCCTGACCCTAATTTATCGAAACATGCTCAATTAGGCGTTATTCGTTATTAGAGTCAACGACCACTCGCAAAGCGCGTGGCTTGGATTTTACCGCTTTAGGCGGATAAGGCGGGGCGCGAAGTGCCCCAATCGTTGAAAATAACGCAGTGGAATCCCGCCATGGCGGGATTTGGAAAACCCAATGAATCCATTTAAACGATTCACGATTAACCGATAACATATAACGATCCATTGATTTTAAAATCAATGGGTCCTGGGACTAATTTTTTGACCCGATTTGTTTTGAATGATAAACTTTAGCTTTGGGTTGAAATTTAACGAAAGTGAGATGGCCAATGGGACCTCAAAAAGACTGTGTTGATATCGTAACCGAATTAGGCGGCGTCAAAGACCTGGATGCAGCTCAGCAGGTTATTAAGGCCAAGCTGGATGCATCCAATCTGGATAAACTCCAGCGAATTCAGAATCCAGATGTGCTTAAAAAGATTGCCAACGCGATTTCCCTGTGTGAACCGGACACTGTATTTATCGATACGGGATCCGAGGAAGATCGAGAATACATCCGAGCGCTTTCTTTAAAAAAGGGTGAAGAGTCCACCCTTCCCATGGAAGGCCACACGATTCATTTTGATCTAAAGGAAGAGCAGGGCCGCATCATCGATCGGACCTATTATCTTTACAATGAGGGCGAAGAGGTCAATTCCCTGGCCTTAAAAAAAGATCGGTCCGAAGGACTGGAAGATATTCGCGATAAAATGACCGGGATCATGCGAGGCAAAATCATGATGATCGGCTTCTTTATGCGCGGCCCGGTGGGCGCACCGGCATCCAATCCGGCCGTTGAAATATCCAGCTCGACCTATGTGCTTCACAGTGCCGATATCCTCTATCGCAATGTATATGCCGACTTTGATCAGGAAGTTGAAAAACTCGGTCATTTCTATACCAATATCCACAGTGAAGGTTTAAACCGGTCCGAAGACCTGCCCAATGCCCGAGTCTACATGGACCGCAGTCACTTAACGACCTACAGTTTTAATTGCACCTATGCGGGCAACACCCTGTTGATGAAAAAAGGCAATCATCGCTTTTCGGTGGATCGTTCGGTCTATGTTAAGAAAGGCAAACAAATCGCCGAGCACATGTTTATCACGGGCATTGAGGGACCCGGCGGCCGGATTACCTGGATGGTCGGGGCCGCACCCAGCGGCTGCGGCAAAACCACCTCTGCCATGGCGGGGGATCATTTTGTGGGAGATGACCTGGCGCAGCTATGGATTGCAGAGGACGGGTCTGTGCGGGCGATTAACCCCGAAATCGGGATATTTGGTATCGTTGAAGATGTCAATTGGGAAGGCGATCCGTATTTGATGAAATGTTTGCGTCATCCAGGCACCGAGGTCATCTGGTCCAATGTGCTCATCGATGAAAATGAGACCCCCCAATGGGTCGGCAACGGCGAAGAACCGCCGCCGGTAAAGGGCCATAATTTTCAGGGTCCCTGGGAAAAGGGTATGGTCGATGAAAACGGGAAGGAGATTCCCATGTCGCATCCCAATTCCCGCTGTACGCTGAGCAACAGCGCCCTGGAAAACTATTCGGATAAAAATGAGGACCCGGCGGGGGTTGAAACGCGCATCTTCACTTACAGCGGGCGCGATAGCGACACCATGCCCCCGGTCTGGGTGGCCAAAAGCCCGGATGAAGGGGTCGTCATCGGCGCCTGTATCGTATCGGCGGCGACGGCGACTGAAGTCGGTGCCAGCGGCGTACGGCGACAACCCTGGGCCAATGCACCTTTTACGCCCGGATCATTGGGCGAATATATGGATGCGCAGTTTGTTTTCTTCAACAGTGCTAAAATCGCCACCGATAAACAGCCGATCCTTGCGGGCCTGAATTACTTTTTAACCCATGAGGCCCGCGGTGGGACCTCTGCAAAATTGCTGGGAGAAAAAAAAGATGTCAAAGCCTGGATGGCCTGGCTGGAGCGGCGCGCCCATAAAGAAGTGGATGCCATTGACACACCGATCGGCTACCTGCCAAAGTATTCGGATTTAAAGCGCTTGTTCAAAGAACGCATCGAAAAACCGTATCCCGAAGATTTATATGACAAGCAGTTTGCGCTGTATATTGATAATATCGTGGGGCGTATTGATTTGCAGATCGATGCTTACGGCAAGGAAGATCATATTCCCGGCCGGTTATTTGACATTTTAAAACAGCAACGTGCCGAACTCATGGAGCTTAAAGAAAAATATGGGCCGATTGTTTCACCGGCACAGCTTCTTAAAGAATAGATACGATCTTATTGTTTTTGGAAGCCAAAAGTTCCTTAGGCATCGCTCCTGGAGTAGTGGAGTACTGGAGTATTGAAAAAAAGAATCAACCCTTTCGCCATTACTCCAACACTCCAATGGTCTTAAGACAATTGAAATTGAGAGCTCTCACAATTGGATTACCTCCTTTAGACGATTGCCCGGTTTCATTCAATCCTAAGAGGCATACTTGAACCTGCCGATCCGACAATCCACGCTTAAGGTCGTATTTAGCCGTCGAATGCTGGTGGCTTTTCTTATGGGATTTTCCGGCGGACTTCCGCTTTTACTTACCATCGGTGTCCTGCAAGCCTGGATGAAGGAAGGGGGAGTCGATTTAACCTGGATCGGAATGATCACCCTGGTTCAGATTCCATACACCTGGAAATTTTTGTGGGCACCATTTTTAGACCGATTTATTCCACCTTTTCTCGGACGCCGCCGGGGTTGGCTTTTGATGTCTCAGATCGCCTTGATGGCGTCAATCGTGGCGCTGGGTTATTCTGATCCGGTAAGAAATATCTTGATGATGGTTGTCGCTGCAGTTCTGGTGGCTTTTTTTAGTGCCACCCAGGATATCGTCATCGATGCCTATCGGCGCGAAGACCTGCCTGATGAAGAACTGGGTCTGGGCTCCTCGATGTACGTTTATGGATATCGGCTGGGCATGCTGCTGGCTGGCGGCGGGGGGATGATCCTGGCCGACGCCATCCCCTTTTCCCAGGTTTACTTTATAATGGCGTTGTGTTTGTTGCCCGGTGTCGTCACGACGCTTTTAACTCCAGAACCAAAGGTGGTTGCCGGCTTACCTCAGACAATGAAAGAGGCGGTGATCAATCCGATGGTTGATTATTTCAGCCGCAGCGGGGCCATCTGGATTTTAACATTTATTTTGCTTTATAAAATAGGCGATACCATGGCCAGCGCTATCACGACGCCATTTTTTCTGGAGATCGAATTTTCAAAGACGGAGATCGGCACGGTCGTCAAATTCTTCGGCACCGCGGCAACACTAACGGGTGCTGCTTTGGGCGGACTCTTGTTACTTAAACTGGGCATCAACCGGGGCCTCTGGATCTTTGGGATTTTGCAAGCCTTATCCACGGCCGGTTTTGCAGTTTTGGCGCGGATCGGCTATAACATTTCAATGTTAGCCGGCGTCATCGCTTTTGAGAACCTGAGCAGCGGGATGGGTACGGCTGCTTTCGTGGCCTTTATGGCCAGCATTACCAACAAAAAATTTACGGCGACCCAGTATGCATTGCTGACGAGTCTGATGGGTCTTCCAAGGGCCCTGGCGTCTTCGGTGACGGGCGTGGTGGCTAAAAATTTCGGCTGGGAAAATTTTTTTATCCTTTGCACCCTGATCGCTATTCCCGGAATGCTGCTTCTTTTGAAGTTTGCGCCTTGGAATTCCAAGGTGCCGGGTGAAGCACGGGCAGTCTAACCATGGCGTACGGGAGCAAGCTATGTTTCGCGTTACGCGTTCCGGGTTGCGGGTTGAAAACCGCAGAACACGTAACGCGCAACCCGCAACTCGTAACTACAGGTATACGCTATCACAAAATTGTGGTTAACTGACTTATCACCTAGAACTGAGACCTTCATCAAAGAAACCTATGGCCAAGAAACCGAAACATTCAAAAACCCTTCAGCGGGTGCTGCAGCTTCAGGAAAAACGAAGAAAGCTATTATCCCTGGCCCCCGAAAAAGCCTTTGACCGAATCCTGGATGATCCTCAGCCGGCGGCGCTGGTGCATTCTTTTCCCGAGCAGGATTTTTATTTACTGGTTAATGAAATCGGGCCTGATGATTCCTTGCCGCTGCTATCATTGGCCACCAATAAACAGTGGGAACACATTGTCGACCTGGAAACCTGGCAAAAGGATCGCCTCGATCTGAAAGCGGTTACCCGCTGGCTGAGCTTGTTGCTGGACGCCGACCCCAAGCGCTTCTTCAGGTGGTTTCTGGAGGAGAAATTGGAATTTGTCGAGCTGTATTTATTTAGAAATATTGAAGTCAGAATCCGGGATCATGACCAGGACCCCTCTGATTTCGGTGACGATTATTTTACTCTGGACAATACCTACTATTTCAAATTTATCGATATCCCCGCTGAAACCGAATCCGAAAAACTAGATGACGCCCGACGGCGCGCTTTGCTGACCCATATCACCCAAAGCCTGGCCTCTTACGATCATCATGCTTTTCAGGGCATCTTGCTGGAAGCCGCCCATATTATACCGGCCGAAACCGAAGAAGACTGCTACCGCTGGCGATCCGTGCGGTTGGCGGAAAAAGGCTTTTTGCCCTTTGATGAGGCCGTCGGTCTGTATCAGCCCATCGGGTCCGAGGAACTCAAAAAGAAGGACAAAAAATTTATTCCCGGCTCAGTGGAACAAATTTCAGCCTTACCGGTACCCGTTGCTCCCTTGAGGGAATTGAAAGAAGACAATCATTTCACCCGGGCTTTGCAGAAAATTGAACCACCGAATGTGTTGCAGCAAATTCAAACTGAATTTGCCAACCTGTGCAACCAGATTGTCGTTGCCGACCAAAAGGTCATCGGTGAGCGCGAAGTCCTGCAGGAAATTGTCAAAAAGGCCAGCGGGTATATCAGCATCGGTCTTGAAATAATGCTGAAGGATAGGCAAGCAGATCCCGCTCGGGGGGCCGCCCTGATTACCCGCTATCCGCTTCAAGATATATTCCGGGTCGGTTTCGGCGGCGCACTGCAGCTGAAATGGCGAGCGGAAAAATGGCTTTCAAAGTGCTGGTTTGCCCAGACCGGGCTGCGGTTGACATTCTGGGGTGAACAATGGCTGGGCATCGTCGGCGGGCTTTTGCTCAAAAAGCCGCTTTTTTATGATAATTATAAAACCGGCGTGTTATATCGCGAATTTGCCGCCCTTGAAGATATCCATAAAACCGAAAAGGTATTTAATCAGATTGTCAGTGTCGATGATTTGCTCGCGTTGATGCACATCAAGATCGATTCGACCTCCCGCTATGGCTTTCTGACTTATAAAAATCTCCTTCTTACGCTCTGGGCCCGGCGATATTGCCGATTAAAAAGCACCCTGTTAAAGCCCTTGACGCTTAAACAGTTTCACCCTTTTTTTGAAAAATTGCTGCCAGGTCAGGCGGATTCCGGTGACGAACCCGGCCGGAAGATTCCCGAGGAAATGAAGACCGCGTTTTTAAACTGGCTGTCGGCAGAGACCGGCCTGAAAGATTATGAAATTACTGATCGGCTGGGTCAGACTTTCGCAGATCTTTTTAACGAAATTGAAAGCGAATACGGCCGGGTATCTCCGAAAGAACTTGATCCGAGGTTTGTGAATCTGTTCCTTCTGTCCTCCCCCCCCCAAAAGTAGAATCCATCTCAAAAACGCATCTAACGCCCAATGGCCGCGTTGTCCCGCGTAAGCGGGATTTCACATCCATTTTTATGGGAATTAGGGAGTTCATCGATCCGGTTTAAAATGCTCACATACTTCGTGTACGCTCCGCTTTTAAACCGAATCGACGCCTTGCCCTTGAACGTTAGCTACATTTTTGAGATGGATTCTAATCTACTGACCATTTTAAATCTTTATTTTTTTATATTTTAGTGGTCCTTTTAGTCCTCAGAGCTCAGTCCTTAGCTTTTAAGCTTTTTCACGGCCGCACAGATCACCTCCACCGCCTTATCGATATCCTTTGCGGTGGTCATCCGTCCGGTGGTTAATCTTAAGGTGCCCATGGCCCACTCCAGGGGGACCTCCATGGCTTTGAGCACCTCGGAAATTTGCACCGTGTCGGAATGACAGGCTGCGCCGGCCGAGGCGGCCACCTCGGTTCCAATAGCATCCAGAATGCGATTGGCCTCCAAACCCAAAAATGAAATGCTCAGCGTGTTGGGCAGTCTTTCTTGCGGGTGCCCGTTGATTTTCACCGGATCACATCCTTTTTTTAAACCCTCATAAAGCCGGTCAGACATGGCCTGCATATGGGTCATATTCTTTTCCAGATCGCGCACGGCGATTTCACAGGCCGCCCCCAGACCGACGATTTCGAGTACATTTTCAGTCCCGGGCCGGATGGACATTTCCTGGCCGGCGCCGTGCATCAATTTGGCCGGTGCCAGTCCCTGCCGGATGTAAAGCGCGCCGATGCCTTTGGGGGCATAAACCTTATGGCCGGCGATCGACAGCAGATCTACTCCCAGACGATTGACGTCCACCGGTATCTTTCCAACCGATTGGGCTGCGTCCGTATGCAAAATAATATCATGCTTTTTGGCCAGCTGTGCGATTTCAGCAATGGGTTGAACTGTGCCGACCTCGTTGTTGGCGTGCATGATGGATATGAGAATGGTTTGCTTTGTTACGGCCGCATTTAGATCTTGCAACTGGACCTGGCCAAATTCGTCTACCGGCAGAAAAGTGACTTCAAATCCGGTCGTTTGCAAAAAATTGCAAACCTCGATAACAGCCGGATGCTCAATCTGGGAAGAAATGATATGATTGCCTTTATGGCGGAGGTTTTCGGCACAGCCTTTGATGGCAAAATTATTTGATTCGGTCCCCCCGCTGGTGAAGATAATTTCATCAGGCCGGCACTTTAAAAGGGTCGCAATTTGTCCGCGAGCCCTGCTGACGGCTTGTTTGGGTTTGCTGCCGTAAACGTGGGAGCTCGAGGGATTACCGAATTCTTCTTCGAAGAATGGCCGCATGGCCTCAACGACTTCCGGGTCATGGGGGGTGGTGGCATTATAGTCCAGATAAATTGGTCTGAGCATGGGAATCATTCTCCTTGGAGTAATGGAGTGATGGGGTACTGGAGTAATGAATTTGAACATAACAAATTCCGGGTTTGAATACCAGCCTGGCTTTGATAGCTCAGCCTCCTCTTGGTACTTTAAATAGACTGTGATAAGGGTATCTAAGTTATAAAAAAACGACTCGGCTAGGCGAACTTTTATCCGAACACGGTATCATCGCCCCCCTCGAGACCACAACACATTTGCCGGCAAAATCATAGTAGATAATGAATATCTGGCTTATCCTAATCGCTTTTACATTCCATTTTACCAGACACGGAATCGTTTTTCCGCTGATTCCGCTGTTAGCTGAAAACTTTGGAGCAGCGCCATCGGAAATTGGATTTGCGGTCGGTGCCTTTGGCTTAATTGGTGTATTTTTGTCTATACCGCTTGGCGGTTTAATTGATCGATTCGGTCCCAAGCGAATGCTTGTGTTCGGCGTGATGAGCAATATCGCCAATGCTGCAATTTTACTGCATGCAAGCACGATTTTTGAGCTTATTGTCGCGCAAATGATCGCCGGTTTGGGGTTTACGCTTATTATTGTTGGGAGCCAGGCCTTAATTTCCAAAATTTCAAATCCCAGCGAACGTGAAAAGGTATTCGGACTTCTCACCGTCGGCGCTTCAATCGGGCAAGGCATAGGTCCTGTTTTTGGGGGTTTTTTGGTGGAACGGTTTGATTACCAAACTGCTTTTTACCTGGTGCTGATATTTTCAAGCATGGGGCTGTTGGTTCTCGGGATACGAGGTATAAAGGGTTTCAATTCTATGAAACGTTCATACAGTCTTTTTCAGGACGCAAGACTTGCGGGTCGTTTGGCCTTAAATCCTCAGGTCATGATCATTCTATTGTTTACATTTGTGGTTCTTTTTGCGGTAAATCTAAATTCATCCTTCCTGCCGGTGTTACTGCGCGGTGAGGGTTTAAAAGAATCTTCAATCGGGTCATTAATATCCATTTTTGCGGTGACCACGATTGGAATTAGGCTCTTTTTCAGTAATCTCCTTGCATTTGCCAATCGCAAAAAGATTGTTGCGTTTGCACTGGCAACCATCATTGTGGGTGTCGGACTGATACCGTTAATGTCTTCGCTAATGGGATTCGCACTGGCAATCTCATTATATGGTCTTGGATTCGGAATTACGCAACCGCTTTCTATGGTGATGATAGCCGATTTGACGGATCCGAATCTATCCGGGCTTGCGATGGGACTTCGATTCACGGTAATCATGGCTGCAAATTTACTAAGTCCGGTTATTCTCGGATTTACAGTCGATATCATCGGCTTAAAATCTGTATTTTATTTTGCAGCTTTTGTGGTGTCTATGGCCGCAATATACATTCTGGTAATCAAACCGGGTCTAATACCGAGCAGGAGAATCTAGACGATGTTCGCCTATTTTTACGGACGGAAACCGCTTCGGATTTGTATGCGGTAGAAATTTGGCGGCGCTGAATCGATTCATGAAGTCTTGATTGACATTGAGCTCCAGATAGGTGATGCGCTCACGGATCCGTTCGACGTCCTGGTGATATCTATTCGTTTTGAGCGCCAGGGTCGCACCGCCAAGTGAGCTGTTCCCCAGCGGTTTATAGCGGTCGATCGGCAAATCAGGCAGCATTCCGATGGTGATGGCGGATTCAGGATTGATGAAAGATCCGAACGTTCCGGCCACATAAAAAGCTTCCAGATCTTCAGGTGCAATACTGACCGACCCGGTCAGGGTTTCTAATATCGTATACATGGCGGCTTTGGACCGGATCAGGCTGTCCAGATCGGCCTGGCTGATGGTAAGGTCAGAAGCAGTCGCCGACTTTGCGGCCGGGACAACGATGAGATGCAAAAGGCCGTCTATCTCTCTAATTTTCGAGCCGCAAACCGCCGGCACCAGTTTGCCCCGGATATCGATCATGCCGGCAAGAAACAGTTGGGCGGCCAGATCAATAACGCCCGAGCCGCAGATCCCTCTGGGCGGCAAATCCTCGATGGTGTGGATATTAAAATCCCGGGTATTCGGATCCACCCGGATCCGGTCAATGACGCCCGGCCCGGCCGTCATTCCCATACGGGTGACGCCACCTTCCAACGCCGGGCCGGCGGCGCCGGCGCAGGCAATCAGCCAGTTTTTATTGCCGAGCACAACTTCGGCGTTGGTCCCTACATCTACCAGAATGCCGGTGCGCGATTTTTTGTAGATTCCTGAAAATAGAATGCCGGCAATTAAGTCCCCGCCGAAGTAACTTCCGATGTTGGGAAAAACAAATACCCGGGCCTGCGGATGAACACCCAATCCGAGCGCCTGTGCTTTTACGATGCCGGGGCTGTTCACCACCGGAATATAGGGCTCCCGGATGAGCCATTGGGGATCAAGACCCATGAAAAAATGGGTCATGGTGGTATTACCGGCCACTGACAGCGCATAGATTTGCTCCGGTTCAAGGTGCTGCGAATCACACAATTTTATGATTGCATTGTTCAAGCCGTCAATAATCAGCTGGTTCAATTTCTTGAGGCCATTTTCCTTTTCGGCAAAATGAATCCGGGCCAGAATATCCGGTCCGATCGTATCTTGAGGATTATCGAAAGCGGATTCGGCCAGGGTGTTGCCGTCTGCAAGATCTATCAGGCGCAACACGACTCTGGTGGTGCCCAAATCAATCGCCAGGCCGGCAATCCTAGCCGCTGTCTTTGCATCGCGGATCCCGGTCAGCACCCATTGGTGTCTTTCTTTAAACACGATACAGTGAACTTTAAATGAACTTTCGCGTAAGACTGTCGGTAGAACCTTTAAAAGTTCTGGATCGATACGGATGGCGGGCGTGTCCAGGCGGGATTTCAGGGTTTGGATGAGCCGGTCCGCATCCGCCGTATTGTCTTTTAAACTTGGCGGCGTCAGGGTAACCGTTTGAATCCAGGGAGTCGTGTTTGTGCTCATATCTGCATTGATTACTATCAGGTAGGGTTGCTGCGAGGCGCCTAATTTTTCAAGGTGTCAGGTTTCGGGTGTCAGGTGTCAGGAAAATACAGAGGACAGCCTGCGACGAGCTACTTTCGGCCTGAGCTCAAGTCGAAGGCAGCCGAGTCGAGCACAGAAATCAGATGACAGAGGACAAATGGCTGACTGTCTTCAATTTTCTGTCTTCTGTCATCTGACCTCTGTTCGCTGTTTCTGACACCTGAACACTGACACCTGACACCTGACACCTTATGCTTTAATTCCAAATTAAAGCATATTCTCCAAATCCGCCATGATACGATTCATCACATCTCCAGCTGTTCCCCTGATAAGATAATCGCTGATGTCAGCGGTTAGCGGGGTGGGCTCAGGATTGATCTCGATAATTTTGGCCCCGGATTCCTTGGCCACAACCGGCATCAACGCCGCCGGTTGAACCACGGCCGAAGTACCGATTACCAGCATGACATCGCAATCTGTTGCGACCTGCCGGGAGCGCCAGAGGGCTTCCTGTGGTATCATCTCTCCGAATAAAACGGCATTGGGCCGTAAGATTCCACCGCAATCGCAGCGGGGCGGAATTTCGGTGATTTCGACGCGACTGGTTTTGAAATGCACGTCGCACTCCATACAGCGCTGCCAGGCCATGTTGCCGTGAAATTCAATGACGTCACTGTTGCCGGCCATTTGGTGGAGACCGTCGACGTTCTGGGTTATGATGGTCTTTAAAATGCCTAATGCTTCGAGTTTTGCCAATCCTTTGTGACTGTCGTTCGGTGTGGCTTTGTCCAATACGTCCTTCATGTCCTTGAAGAGAAGGTTCCAGACTTTTTCCGGATCTTGCAAAAACGAATCGATGTGGGCGACCTCCATGGGGTCATACTTTTCCCATAGCCCGCCCTTGCCCCGGAAAGGCGGTATTCCGCTTTCAGTGGAGATGCCTGCACCGGTTAAGGCTGTCGCCATTTTTGCTTCAGATAGATCCGCCGCCGCCTTTTTAATCAAATCATCCATCAGGTTGCCTCACAAATCCAATTATTTGCTCGTTTTTTTATGCTTTTTCTAAATCTTTAAAAATATTGAAATATTTAAATCCGAAAAGCGAAGCACGAAATCCGAAACAATATCAAAATACGAATTTTCAAATGTCCTAAACTTTTAAAAGAATTGCCAATCAGAAGCAAGAGAAGAGATAGTTTAATCGTTTTGAATTTTTGCAATTTTATATTCGAATTTGTTTCGGATTTCGAAATTCGATATTCGGATTTTAGCGCTACCCGAAAGGGTTGGGCTATAGTTCAAACGTCATATCTGTAGCCACGCCGACACACTCAATTTTGAGTTCCCGGTCGGCAAAGTGTTGCCGACAGGTGTTAACCATGTCGTCCATTTGGTCATCGCTTCGTTCCTGGTTCAAATGGAACAGCCCCAGTTTTTCAACGCCGGCCGCCTGTGCTAATTTAAGTACATCGGTATATACGGAATGGCCCCATTCGATGTAGGTCTGATATTCTTCAGGGGTGTATTCACTGTCGTGGATTAAAAGATCGGCACCGCTTGAAAAATCCACGTATTCCTGAAACGTGCGCCCGCCGGGATGAATGAATCCCAGTTCGTTGTCCGTCAGGAAAACAAAGGATTTTCCGTCTTCCACAAATTTATACCCGCTGCCGCCATTGGGGTGACTGATCGGTATGGGTGTAACCGTTACGGAGCCGATATTAAATTCCTGCGGGCAGGCCCTTTCATATGTCATCCGGGCCTTGACATCGTCGTATTTTACCGGAAAATTGGGCGGCGCCATTACCGTAGATAGGATGGTCTCCACAAACTGGGTGTGGAACGGACAGCCGTGCATGTGGAATATCGCCCGCTTAAAATAGAGGGGTTTGAAGAAAGGAAATCCCATTAAATGGTCCCAGTGGGCGTGGGTGAAAAGAAAATTAATGTTGTCAACGGTTTCATTGGCCAGCTTGTTGCCAAATCTACGAATCCCGGTGCCGGCATCAACAGCAATAATATCACCGCTTTTGGTGCGAATTTCCAGGCTGGTGGTATCGCCGCCGTATTTTAAATATTCCTTTCCGGAAACCGGTATTGATCCCCGGGACCCCCAGCATGTGATTTCCATCTTAGCCCTTTCGGTGGAACGATCTCTTTCAAAAGAAAATTTTCGCTTCTATCTAGAAAGCAATCACGAAAACACGAAATCAGGAACGCACAGCGCAGGCGCACCCGCAGCGCACGCGCTCCCTCAGCGCACGCGCTTGCGCGGCGTGTGCGCTGCGGGTGCGCCGCGTGAACTCGAAATTAAAATATCTTTTCTTCCGTGTTTCAATTCTTGCGTGCTTTCGTGATAAAGGAATCATTTAATTCCTTAATTTTGTATTTCTCCGTAAAATGTATGCCAGATTCCTTCGTGGGTCCAGCTTTTTATAATTTTGGCCGATAAACGTTCCAATTCGATCCGTACCTGTTTGGCTTCACTGCGTAAAAGACCGGATAGAATAAACCGCTTTTTTGATCCGAAACATTCAGCGTGGATCAGTTTCTTGATGACCTCATAATGGATATTGGCCATTAATAGATCGGCCGGAAACGCACCAAAATCTTCGGCATATCCCTGTACGACCGTCACCCGGCTTTGGAGATCGTTGAATCGGACGTTTTTTGCAGCCGTTCTTGCTGCCAGCAAATTCAAGTCGACGGCAAGGTTTATTTTACAGCCCAGGCGCGCGGTGGCCAGCGCCAACAGGCCGGTTCCGGTACCCAGATCGAGTACCACTTCAGGTTTTTTTTCCCGGACGGCCAGTTCGACCGCATCCAGACAATCCCGGGTGGTGGGATGGGTGCCCGTACCAAAGACCAGACCCGGATCTAAAATAATAGGAATCTGGGCATGGCCGGCTGCATCCTTCTCCCAGGGTGGGATGACGCGAAAACAACCGTGATCAAAAGAAGTTAATACAGCACCCTGCCATTGTTCATAAGACATATGGAAGTTATCCAGATAGGTAAGATGCGGCTGGCGCTGTAACAGTTTTTGAATTTCATCCGGGGCTGGAACGGAAAAAAAAAGAAACGAAGAATCATCCTCCTCCCAATTGCCGATAAAAGATTGCGGGCGAATCTCTGTTTGCGATGATAGGCGACCGCCAAGCTGGTAAATATATAAATCATTGTAAGGGCAGACGCCGGGTTGGCTTTGGTTCGGGTGTGAGCGATGCGAACTATTCATTTTTCGGCAATTGGTCGAGGTACCATTCCATCGGGTCCAGCAAGGTAAATCCCAGATTCGTTAGTTTTTCCTTCACATGGGCAATATTCTGGGTCAACAGGTACAGGAAAACCGCGCGCTTATTTTCATCCCAATATCGAGCAACCAGCACGCTGCCAAAAGAGATATTCTCCGCGGTGATGGCATCGACTACTTTTTTCAACTGGCCGACCTTCTCTTCAAGCAGGATACCCAACAAGGTGCCGGGCTCGCCAATTCCTAAGACATTGATAAACGCACGCAGCAAATCTCTTACGGAAAGAATTCCTTTGAGTTTACGTTCTTCGTCGACAACCGGCAGCGCACCAACCTTATTTTCCTGTATCAACAACAGTGCGTCTTGGAGGGTTGAGGTCGGTGAAAGCGTGATTGGATTTATCGTCATGATATCTTTGATTTTAATCTTGGAGAATTTTTCCTTATCTTTTTGGCTGTAAGATTCTTTAAGAAAACCATGAGGCCATGCGCTTCGAATATCTCTATCCGTGACAATCCCGATGATGCGTTCGTTTTTATCAACAACAGGGAGGTGCCTGATGTGATTTTCTGTAATTAATTTTTGGGCGTCAAAAATATTGGCTTCTTGATCAACGGTAATTACCTTGCTCGTCATTGATCTGCTTACAAACATAATACCCCCTAATTTGGTTAATTCGTCGATTTGTTAAATGGTTTTAAGTTATCGATGTTTTTGCTACGATTTAACAAATTGACTATTTTACGATTTGACTTAGCCTTTCAGCAAAACCTTTACATGATTTCTGGCCAGCTCTGGAAGGCGCCTCAGTGAATATCCGCCCTCGAGTACCGATATCAGTCGGCTTTTCGAATACCAGTTAGCCATCTCAACGATTTTCTCGATGATCCAGGTAAACCCCTCTGTCGTCAGCTCAATGTCTGACATATTATCGTCAATATGCGCATCAAAGCCGGACGAGACGAGAATAACTTCCGGTTTAAAATCAGCAAATGCAGGGAAAAGATCCCTCTGCAGCAACTGTTTATACTCTGCATCTCCATTTCCAGGCAGTACCGGTGAATTTTTGGTGAAACCGTATCCGGAGTCCTGTCCCAGTTCAAACTCACGACCGGTTCCGGGGTAGGCGAAGCTTGGATGCTGATGAATGGAGTAGTAAAACACGCTGGGATCTCGTTCAAAAATGTGCTGGGTTCCATTTCCATGATGGACATCGAAATCTATAATACCGACCCGCTTGATTCCCCATTCCTTTTGCAGATATCGCGCCGCAATCGCCACATTGTTAAAGTAACAAAAACCCATGGCTTTATCGATTTCGGCATGGTGCCCGGGCGGTCGGACGGCACAAAACGCATTATCAAGTTTACCCTCCATAACCAAGCGGACCGCCTCTAAAACGCCGCCGACAGCCAGCAATGCAATCTCATAGGATACCGTGCACATCTGGTTGTCTGGACTATCAAAAATGTTATTGCCGGCGCCGCAGGCCGTCTCGAAACGTTTAATATAGTTGGGGTCATGTACGGTCTCCACCCATTTCAAATCCGCAGGAGCGGCTTCAATCAAGGTCAGCTCTTCGAGCAGACCTGATTCCTCAATTCCTTTAAAAACCGATGGAAGTCGATCCGGAACCTCCGGGTGGTAATTTCCGGTCAGGTGTTGCTGGTATCTTTCATCATATAGGAAGCCGGTTTTAGAGTTCATAAATTTAGCGCCCTTTAATTTTTCGCCCAAGCTAGCGGGTAAAGCCTGAATTGCATCGCGCATCTCTTACGTTCTACCCAACGGTCACCATGACCGTGTTTTGTTAATCACCTGCGGGACGCGTCACTAGTTTTTAGGCAACAATTTTATCAAATATTTTAAATGCGGCCTGTACCGATTTACTATCTTCAGGCATTTCAATGGTCGGCCGGCCATTGAAATCAAAATCATAAATGAGATCATCTTCAGGAACGGTACCGATCAGTTCAAGGTTGGCTTCTTTTATCATCGCCATGGCTTGCTCTGGTGGGGCTTCGCGTGACTGATTGATGACGACATAACTTTTTCCCACAACAATCTTCAGACATCTGGCAAGCTCATCGATCCGCACCGCAGCCTGAAGTCCACGCCGGGATGGATCCGAGACAATCAAAAGGATATCTACATTGTTGGTTGTCAAGCGGCTGATATGTTCCATGCCGGCTTCATTATCCATGACAATATAGGGGTAATTTCCGGACAACCGCTCCAGATAATTGGTCAGCAATGTGTTTGCCGCGCAATAACAGCCGGCGCCTTCCGGTTGGCCCATGACGACCAGGTCAAACCCCTCCGATTCCACCAGGGACTCCTCGAGCTTCATTTCCATGAAGATATCTTTGGTCATACCGCTGGGGACATCGCCTTTTTTCATCTCTTCCCGGGCGTTTCCGAGGGTGTCGGCAATTTCGACACCGAGAACTTCATTGAGGTTGGCATTGCAATCGGCATCCACGGCCAAAATCGGTGTTTTTTCTTTTTGGATTAAATATTTTATAAGCATACCGGCCATGGTGGTTTTGCCTGTTCCACCTTTGCCGGCAAGTGCAACTGAATACGGCATTTGTGTCAGCTCCTTTTCGTTCGAATTTCAACCCTGCCCCGAGCAGGTCGGATTTTTTAAATTAAGTTAGTTTGAGCCTTCAGTCAAGAGGGTTTTAAACTCCTTGAAAAGCCAGCAGGCTTATGTTAATTGGGTTTTCCAAACTAGGTGGTTGTTTGTAAACCGGCCGGGTGCAGCGCACCCGGTTCCACCGCATTGTTTTCAACGATTGGGGCACTTCGCGCCCCTGTCCTTTACCGCCTATGGCGGTAAAATCCAAGCCACCCGCTGTGCGGGTGGTCGTTGATCCGGATCAAAATTATTTTTTGCGGAGGGCAAGCATGGACTTTGAATTGACAAAATCTCAAAAAGAGATTCAGAAAGCCGCGCGGGAATTTGCCAGAGGTGAATTTGACAAGGAACTGGCCTTAGAACTGGACCGCAAACACGAATTTCCAACTCAAATCTGGAAAAAAGCGTGTGACCTGGGGTTTGTGGGGGTGCACTTTCCGGAAGCATATTCCGGGCAGGACCTGGGGGTTCTGGAAAATATCATTATTGCAGATGAATTTTGCGCCCGGGATTCAACCATCGGTTCTGCCGTCATTTTATCCAGTTTTGCCTCAGAGTGCGTGCTGCGATTTGGAAGCGATGAATTGAAGCAAAAGTTTCTGCCCCCGGTCGCCGAAGGACAGATGCTTTCCGGCGGTGCCTTTACCGAGCCGGGCCACGGATCCGATATTACCTCTCTGGATACCATTGCGGTGCGCGACGGAGATGAATGGGTCATCAACGGCACCAAAACATTTATTACCAACGGTGGTCTAGCCGGGTTTTATTCGGTGATGTGCCAGACCGATTCCGAATGTGAGCCGTCTTACCGGGGTATCAGCTTGATTCTGGTAGAAGCTGAACAAAAAGGGCTTACGGCCACCGATGTGGGCGATAAGATGGGTATCCATATGATGGCTACCGCTGAATTAAATTTTAAAGATGTGCGCGTACCGGCCTCCAATCTTATCGGGGAAGAAGGCAAAGGATTCTACCAGGTGCTTGAATTTTTTGATGAGAGCCGGATTCTGGTTGCCGCCCAGGCACTGGGGACCGCGCAGGGCGCTTATGACCGCGCCCTGGCCTATGTGAAAGAGCGCGAACAGTTCGGCCGCAAGATTGCCCAGTTTCAGGTGACCCAGCACAAGCTGGCCGATATGGCGACCAAAATCGAGCTTGCCCGGCTGCTGACTTACAAGGCGGCCTGGAATTTTGATCAGGGTCGCATCGATCCCAAATTAACCTCCATGGCCAAGATGTATGCCGCCCGAACGGCGGTCGAGGTAGCCGACGAGGCCATTCAATTGCTGGGCGGATATGGCTATATGACCGAATATGAAGTTGAGCGCTTCTATCGCGATGCCAAGATTTGCGAAATTTACGAAGGCACCAAAGAGATTCAAAAGAATACGATCGCCAGTGCGATTATCGGCAAGCTCAAATAATTTTCGCCGATAAATGAATATTTTTGATCGGATCTGATTTGTCAGACATCTATCCCTGCCGGTTGTTTTTTAACATTCCTGCTATATTATTGATATAATCCTTAAAAATTCTTCAAGGATGCAGAAAGCATATTTCCTTAACTCGTAATTTTTGAAGCAGAAGGGAGGTTCTCATGCTTGATATCTTAAAAAAGACCTATCTGGCAGGAGCCGGCCTGGCGGCAAAGGGCTGGGATGAGGTGGAAGTGCTCTCCAAAGAAATCGCCAAAAAGGCCAAGATGTCTGAAAAAGAGGGGGCTAAATTTTTGAAGGACATGAGGAAACGCTATGATGATACTCAGAAAAAAACGGGAAATTACGTGGAAAATGTCGTCAAGGATATTTTGAAGAAGATGGATATCGCTACGTCAGCTGATATTAAAGCTTTGAAAAAAGAGATCCAGCAGCTCAAGAAAGCGGTCGGTCGCCCAACGACCCAAAAGCGTTCGAGGACAACTGCTGCCAAAAAAAGAACCAGCAGCACAACGGCTAAAAAGCGCACGCGTACCACAACTGCCAAAAAAACGGCTGGCCGAGCGAGTGCTAAAAAGCGCTCTGGAAGCACAAGCACCAAAAAGCCCGCCCGCAGAGCGGCTGCTAAAAAAAGCTGATTTTCATAAATTCAGATGTTGAGTATAAGAAAAATAGGCGTCATCGGGCGCACTTACCGACATTTGAATCGTTATCGGCAGATTTTGGCAATTTTGTTTAAGTATGGGTTTGGAGATCTTCTGGAAAGACTCAGGATCGATCAATACATTGCCGCCGGACTGCAGGCGATTTCAAGCAAACGGATTGATCGGGTTGAAAAACTGACCCGACCTCAGCGCCTCAGGATGGCTTTTGAAGAACTGGGTCCCACCTACATCAAACTTGGTCAAGTACTTTCCACCCGCCCGGATCTTGTGCCGGTTGATTTTCTGAATGAACTTGCCAAACTTCAAGATGAAGTTCCGCCTTTCCCGTTTAGCGAGGTCAAAGAGGCCATTGAAGCTGAGTTCCGGCGACCGCTTGCAGAATTATTCGTTGAACTGGAAGAACATCCCCTGGCATCTGCTTCCATCGGTCAGGTTCACAAAGCGCGCTTAAAAGACGGAGATGCGGTGGCCGTTAAGTTTCAGCGTCCCGGCATCCAGAAAATCATTGAAGTCGACCTTGAAATTATGCTTCATCTGGCCACGCTTGCCGAACGCCATGTGAAGGAGTTCGAGATCCATCGACCGGTAAAAATTGTCGAAGAATTTGCCCGCACCCTCGAGAAGGAAATCGACTATCAAATTGAAGCCACCCATATGGAACGCATCGCCCGCCAATTTTTGGACCAACCTTACGTATATATACCGGCAGTATTTAGGGAATTCACAACCTCACGAATACTAACAACCGAGCTCATTAAGGGCATTAAAATTTCAAAGCTTGAAAAGTTGGAAGCCGCCGGGCTTGATAAGCAGGTGATTGCCGAAAGAATTGTCGGACTGGTTCTCAAGCAAGCGTTTGATCATGGGTTCTTTCATGCCGACCCCCATCCCGGAAATATTTTTGTTTTGGCGGATAATGTTATCTGTTTAGTGGACTTTGGAATGATGGGCCTTGTGGATCGCGCAACGCGGGAGGCGTTTGTTGATTTGTTAGACAGCGTCGTCCATCAAAACGAGGTCAAAACCACCGAGGTACTGCTTAATTTAACCGATTGGGATCAACAGCCGGATATTCGTGCCCTTGAGAGAGACGTCTCTGATTTTATGGGGCGCCATCTCTACAAGCCTTTAAAAGAAATGGAAATTGGAAAGCTGTTACAGGATCTGATTCATTTAACGCTGCGTTTTCAGCTGCGGATTCCACCCGATATTTTTCTGATGATCAAAGCCCTAAGCGCTGTCGAGGGCGTTGGCAGGACATTGGATCCCGAGTTTGATATCGTTGAACACGCGACCCCGTTTATCAAACGGGTTAAGCTGGAACGCTTTGCCCCTCAACGAATTTCTTCCGATGTATTTGATTTGATGTCGCGGTTGCTGCAATTTTTACAGCAGTTTCCAAAAGACCTTATGGATCTTTCAGGCATGATCCGGCAACAAAAGCTCAGCTTTAAATTAGAACATAAAGGACTGGAAAACATGTTGGCGACTCAAGACCAGACCAGCAACCGCATGTCCTTTGCTATTATCATTGCAGCGTTGATCATTGGTTCAGCGCTGATTGTCATATCCGAAATCCCGCCCCTTGTTTTCGGCATTTCTTTGATTGGAATCATCGGATATCTAGTTGCGGCTATTATGGGAATTTGGCTGTTGGTAGCAATAATTAAGAAGGGAAGGCTGTGATCAGGGGGCAGAAATCAGAAAATCACATAAACAGCAGCAAACTTAAAGCCATCACCGCCATCCCCAGGATAAGACCGTAAATTGAAAGGTGATGCTCACCATATTTTTGGGCGGACGGCAGCAATTCATCCAGCGATATGAAAACCATAATGCCGGCGACCCCGGCAAACAGAATGCCAAAAACAAAGTCGCTGAAAAAATTAAGCAGAATCGCATATCCGATGACAGCCCCGACGGGTTCGGCAAGTCCGGAGAGAAATGAGTAGTAAAAGGCTTTCTTTTTACTTCCGGTGGCGTAGTAAATAGGAACCGAGACCGAAATGCCTTCCGGGATATTGTGGATGGCAATGGCAACCGCAATGGAAATGCCCAGCCCAGGATCTGACAGGGTGGCTGCAAATGTGGCCAGACCTTCGGGGAAATTATGAATGGCAATGGCCAATGCCGTGAACATACCCATTCGTAAAAGCTTTTGATTTTTATCGCCGGCCTCTTCTTCACCTCCCATTTCTTCGACGTTCCGGATCTCATGGGGATTCTCAAAGGAAGGGACCAGCTTGTCAATGATCCCGATTAGAAGAATTCCGCCAAAAAATGAAGCCACTGTAATCCAGGTGCCTTGTGTTTGGTCAAAAGCGGTGGCCAACGCATCCTGTGCTTTGATGAAAATTTCGACAAAGGAAACATATATCATCACACCTGCTGAAAACCCGAGGGCAAGCGAAAGAAATTGGGTATTCGTACGCCTGGCAAAAAATGCCAATGCACTGCCGATGCCTGTGGCCAGGCCGGCAAACAAGGTGAGCCCAAAAGCAATCAGCACATTTTCGTTAAACATGGCCGTATCCCTGTTTTACTTCCACAAAAGGCCTTCCGGAACCATTCTTTCTTTTTGCCGCAAGGGGTGATTCTCTAACTATACCAATTTTTATAATAGAGGCAACAGTCCCCTGAACTTTTCAGCACCGGTGAAACTCAGAAGCGAACAGCCTTGATGATAAAAAGGATGCCGACGATGATCATAAATATCGCCCCGAGCCGGTAGATAAAATTTCTTGATTTGAGCCATCCCATGTCGGCGAGTTTGGCCACTAAAAACAGTGACCGCAAGGGTAACGTTGGATCCTGCCAGGCTCTGGGTACAGACTCCCCGGTGAAGGTCGCAGTTGATCATCTCCCGGTACTTATCCCCTGCATAGCCGCTACTGGAAAATGCCAGAAGCAAAACAGTCGATAAAGCAACCATAATCATATTTAACCGCTGATACGCTTTCATTATGCGCGCCCCCCTGCTTTTATGCTTTCAAAAAAAACATCCGCGGCTGCCCCATCGGTGGCCGCGGATGCTGGAAATTTATTTCTTTCTGGCTTCTGCCATCTGACCCCTGCTTCCAACTTACAGCAACGTATAGCCCGGCCCTTCCCCTCCCTCCGGACACGTCCAGGTGATATTTTCATAGGGGTCTTTAATATCGCAGGTTTTGCAGTGCAGACAGTTGGAGGGATTCAATTTCAAGCGTTTTTCACCGGTTTTGTCATCGGTTTCGATTTCGTAGACATCTCCCGGGCAAAAACGGGTACAGGGACTGCGATATTTGGGATAACAGGTGTTCACACAAAGATCGGTATCATGCACAATAATATGGGAAGGCTGATCTTCGCGGTGTTTGGTTTTGGACAGGTACACACCGGTGAGTTTGTCCACGTACAACTTGCCGTCAAAGATTTTGGGATCAACACCGGATGGCACATCCGCCTGTTCGCCATCCACCGGTTTGAGTGTTTTATAATCTTCTTCGAGGGGCATGTTATCCACAAAACCCCTTCCGCCGGTGAAATATTGCGCGCCAAGATGGATAAATTTCATCAGATTGGTTTTTGAAAGGGCCTGGTAAAAATTGCGGCCCGCATACAGTTGCTCCTTGATATAGCTATTCTCAAATAAATCGCTATAGGCTTGAAGCGCCTGTTGGTCAAAGCTTTCCTTTTCCACCGCTGCTATGATAGCCTCCGCGGCGAGCATTCCCGATTTCATGGAAACATGGATGCCTTTAAGGCCCGGCATATACTGAATCCCGGCGCTGGCACCAATAAATAGGCCGCCGTCAACAGCCAGTTTGGGCAAGGTGTAATAGCCGCCGGTGGCAACCGCTCTGGCGCCGGCCTCAACAACCTTGCCGCCCTTGATGAGCTTGGCAACAAAGGGATGGCTTTTAAATTTGATAAACGTCTCATACAGATCCAGCAGCGGATCCTCATAGCAAAGCCCGGTCAGAAAGCCCAGGGTCAGCCGGTTTTCACTCATCTGGTAAATGAAGGCACCGCCGGGTACATACAGCCCGATGGGATAGCCCATCAGATGGATATCGTTGCCTTTGCTGGTCTTAAAATAATTGGTTTCTTCGGGCAGCTCGATGACCTCTTCAATTCCGGTTTCAAAAACCTGGGGCATTTTGCCTTCCATTAGATTCAATTTCTTATCGATTTCCTTAAACAGACTGCCCCGGGCGCCTTCTCCGAAGACGGTTACCTTGGCTTTCAGATCGATTCCGGGCTCAAAATTTGATTTGGGTTCTCCATCGGGTCCCAGGCCCTGATCGCCGGTCCGCACCCCAACAATGGTTTTCTGATCATCCGCGTACAGGACCTCTTTACCGGCAAACCCGGGGAAAATATTGACGCCCATCTCTTCAGCCAGCTGACCCAGCCAGCGGGTGAATCGGGAAAGACTGATGATCAGGCTGCCCGTGTTGTGCATGGGTTTGGGCACAAATGGCACCGCGATGGCTGAGGATTCGGTTAAATAATAAAATTCATCCCCTCTGACGGTGGCTTCGAAGGGACAACCTTTCTCCTCATAATCCGGAATGAGTTCTTTGAGGGCAATCGGGTCCATGACGGCACCGCTTAAGGCATGGGATCCGATTTCGGCACCCTTTTCAATCAGGGCCACTTCCAGGTTGATATTTTTTTCTTTGGCCAATTGCATCAATTTAATAGCGCCAGCCAGACTTGCCGGACCACCACCAACAAACAGCACGTCAAAGTCGATGCTTTCACGTTCTACGGTCATCTTTATTGCTCCTATTTATTCAAAAAATAAAATTTTAGGCTATTTTGAGGCTAAATAAAGCCGGTTGCCTAAATTCGAAGGATGGTTTTTAGCATAATCCTATTTATTTGTAAATCGTAAGATGATGATTTAATCTCTTAAATTTTATTGAATCTTCACCTATTTTCTACTAAATGTCTCTTATGAAACTATTTCTCTATAATTCGCTGACACGCAAAAAGGAAGAATTCAAACCCATCAAACCCGATGAAATCGGGCTGTATACCTGCGGCCCGACGGTATATAATTACGCCCATATCGGTAATTTACGCACTTACATTTTCGAAGACATCCTCAAACGCGCGCTCGTCTATAACGGTTATTCCGTCAAGCATGTCATGAACATCACCGATGTAGGTCATTTAACCGGCGACCGTGATATGGGCGAAGACAAAATGGAAAAGGGTGCTGCCCGGGAAGGCAAAAGCGCCTGGGATATTGCCGACTTTTACACCCAGGCTTTTAAAAAAGATATTCATGATCTGAATATTCTGGAGCCGGATATCTGGGTAAAGGCCACCGACACCATACCGGAGCAGATTGCCTTGATCCAGACGCTGGAAGAAAAAAACTTCACCTATCGCACCGCTGACGGCATTTATTTTGATACCGCTAAATTTAAGGGCTACAACAAGCTATCGCACCAGAACCTTGAGGCGTTGCAGGAAGGTGCCCGGGTTGAGCGCAA